>DAITPI010000001.1:0-35039 GCA_036833655.1 Anaerolineales bacterium
CAAGCTGCTCCTCGGACTGGGTGATAAATGTGGGAGGGATGATTTTGGTGGTCATCTTTACTTCCGTCCTGAGCGGAGCGAGTGCACGTGGAGCGCAGTCGAAGGACAGGTTTCATGCAAATTTCAATTTTCCTTGGCGTACGCGCTTCGACTACGAAACGGGAAAACGCCGTTTCTCCGCTCAGCGAGGAGATTATTTCTTATGCCGGTCTCTTTTCCTTCTTTCAGCCTTCACAACTTCGTGAACGCCATCAAGATCTCCGCGAATGAGCGCTTGCTTCTTTGCTCTACTCCAACCTTTGATCTGTCGCTCCCATCGCAAGGCGTCGTAGTAATACTGCCTCTCTTCCGATACCCACACTAGCCTTACTGGGCGGCGGGAATAGGTGTATGAATGACGCGCAACACCTTGTTCGTGTTGCCAAAGACGCTTATTCATATCGTCGGTACTGCCCGTGTAATACGAACCATCGGAGCACTCAAGGATATACACAACATATGGCATGAGATTCTCAATCTGTCCTGAGTGAAGCGAATCGCAGTCGAAGGGCAGGATTCATGCAAATTTCAGTCTTCCTTGTCAAACGCGCTTCGACTAGGAAACGGGAAAACGCCGTTGCTCCGCTCGGCGCGCGGGGCTACATCTCATCATGCTCCTTGACCTGGAGGATGTTCTCCTCCAAGGTCTCCATTTCTTCGGCAAAGCCGGCATGGTCGATCAGCTGTAGATCGTAGATTTCCTTGTACAGACCGCCGCGCGCCAGCAGCTCCGCGTGGGTGCCTTGCTCGGCGATCCGACCCTCGTCCATGACCAGAATCAGATCGGCGCGGCGGACGGTGCTGAGCCGGTGGGCGATCACAAAAGTCGTCCGTCCTTCCATGAGCGTATCCAGCGCCGCCTGGATGAGCTTTTCGGTCTGCGTATCGACCGAGGAGGTCGAGTCATCCAGGATCAGGATACGCGGATCCATCAGCAGGGCGCGGGCGATCGCCACACGCTGGCGTTGCCCACCCGAGAGGGTTACGCCGCGCTCGCCCACCAGCGTATCGTAACCGTTGGTGAATCCTTCGATGAACTCATGCGCCTGTGCAGCTCTTGCAGCGGCGATGATCTCGTCCATGCTGGCGTCCGGGCGGCCGTACGCGATATTAGCCTGGATGGTATCCGAGAATAACAGGGACGTTTGCAGCACAATCCCGATCTGCCTGCGCAGGGAGACCAGGTCCATCTGGCGCACGTCCACGCCATCGATCAGCACGCTGCCCTCCGTGACATCGTAAAAGCGCGGGATGAGGTTCACGAGCGAGGTTTTTCCCGAGCCGGTCGGTCCAATGAGAGCCACGATCCGATTCGGTTCTACGCGTAGATCGATCTCGCTGAGGGAGGCGGTCCGTTCATCCTTGTATTTCAACCCGACCTGGCGAAACTCCACGGCGCCACGCAATGGATTGACCTTGACCGCGTCCGGCGGCGATTGAATGGCAGGCTCCACGTCCAGCACTTCGAACACACGCTGCGCCCCGGCAACCGCCTCGCCGCCCGCGTTGACGAGCTGCGTCAATTGCTGCGCCGGTTCCGCCAGCATCAGGATATAGGCATTGAACGCGACGATCGCGCCGATCGTCAGGGTGCCATCCATAACCATTTGGCCACCAAACCAGAGGATCAGGATGACGCTGATAGTCGTGAGCCAGCCCGTGGTCGGCATGATCTTGGACCACTCGTCGATCACGTGCACCCAGGTCTTGAAGACCTGTTTGTTGGCAGCTTCAAAACGATCGACCTCATACGGCTCGCGCGCAAAAGCGCGCACCACCTGCACCCCCACTACGTTCTCCTGCAAGCGGTTGGAAACTTCACCCACAGAATTATCCACCGCAAAGAACAGTTTTCCGATTTTCGTTCCAAAGCTGGAGGTCATGAGGGTCAAAGGAATCATGGGCAGGAGAGCAATCAACGCCAGCCGGGAATTGTCTGTCAGCATAATGGAAATAATGCCAATGGAAAGCAGGACAAAGCGAATCAGATCTGCAACCGCCCCGCCCGCGAAGCGCTCGATCGAACGCACATCTTCGATGCAGCGCGAGATCAGCTGTCCGCTCTGGGCATGATCGTGGTAGGTGAACGGCAGGTACTGGATATGGTCATACATGCGGTTGCGCAAGTCATAGCCAACGCGTGCCGCGATCCACTCTGAAAGGTACCGGTTGCCCAGGTTCAGGACCGCAGTACCGATACCCAGTCCCAGAAGGAGCAGGGCCGAACGAACCAAGAAGAGCGTTTGTCCGCGCGCCAGGCCATCGTCGATCACAGAGCGAATGATGCGTGGCACGACCAGGTTCAGCCCCGTGAGGATGAGCAGGATCAACAGGGTCGCCAGGATCTGCCAGAGATAAGGTCTCAGAAAGACACGAGTTCGCAAGAGATGTTTCATAGCGGGATAAAAAGGATACCACAAGCGTAGCAGTCCTGGGGCGAAAACAAGACTCCCAAGAAACCTGTGATTTTCGTCAATTGAAGTTCAGGTTGGTTCCTCCTATACTGAAATCGGTTCAAGGCTATTTTCACAGGAGGAACAATGACCGAACCGCGAAAAAAGATCACCCTGCCCTATTTGTTCAAAAAGGTCGCAGACAGCGAACCGATCACCTGGCTCACTTGCTACGATTACCCGACTGCCTACCTGCAGGAACAGGCTGGAATCGAGATGATATTAGTCGGTGACAGCCTTGGAATGACCATGCTCGGCTATGAGTCGACCCTGCCGGTCACCATGGACGATATGATCCGTCACTCACAGGCTGTGCGCCGCGGCGCTCCGACCGCGTTCATCATCGGAGACATGCCCTACATGAGCTACCAGCCTTCGGTGGAGACCGCGATCCGCAATGCCGGTCGATTCATGGCGGAAGCCGGGATGGATGCCATCAAACTAGAGGGAGGCGCCTCCATGGCAGACCGCATCCGCGGTATCGTCGACTCGGGCATTCCGGCGATCGGACACCTCGGGCTCACGCCGCAATCCGTTTCGGCGTTAGGCGGATACAAAGTCCAGGGAAAAGACGCCGCTCTGGCGAAGAAAATCATCGACGATGCGAAGGCGCTGGAGAAAGCCGGGGCTTTCATGATCCTGCTCGAGATGGTCCCCGACCGGGTCTGCAAGATCATCACCGAACGGGCGGAGAACTGCATCATTATGAGCCTGGGTTCCGGTCCGCACGCCCACGGACAGCTTCTCATCTATCACGACATGTTTGGCTTATACCCGCGCTTCAAGCCAAAAATGGCAAAGGTCTTTGGCAACGCAGGCGAGGTGATCTTGAATGGACTTAAGTGCTATCACGATGAAGTCATCAACCATAATTTTCCTCAGAAGGAAAACTGGTTCGGGATGAAAGACGAAGAATACGATGAATTGGTAAAGATGCTGGAATAAGGAGAACGACAAGTACACCGATCGGTGTACTTGTCGTTTTTTGGCAATTCCATAAGGAGCACACAATGACAGACGATTTGCAGCAACTGCTCAAGATACCAATCGACAGGCTGGACGCCATCAATGAAGTTTTGTTGAACCCGGATACGAAAATCTTCAAGGCATTTCTGGACGTTGTCAAGAAGTATGGCACGCCGGAAGAAATCAACCATAAAGCAGCCGAGGCACGCAAGCTGGAGAACCTGTATGCAAAGGTACAGGAAACCGCCCCCGCGTACCTCCGGGATCTGGACTGGCTGACCGAGCAGGCACGAAGCGGACGATTTATCTCCGTTGCCGATTACAGGCGCAGGATCCTGGGGGAGGCCGCGCTGACACGCAGCTTTGCAGATGACTTTGCCGTCACGCTGGAAGTCTCAGCGCTTCAATACTTCCCATGGATCCGTGAGATGACGGAACGCGCTCTCGACGGTGGGAGCCTGATCCCCGGACGTTTCATCAAAGTACGTAAGATGAAAGAACAGGAGGCGGATGGAGACCTGCCTGCTATCGCAGCCGCCATGCAGATCATCGGTGCTTCCTACGTAGAAACATTGGACACCAAGGGAACCGATGGCTCTAACCCTCACCTGAACGGGCCCGAAACGATCACAGGCTATTTCGGCGGCATTGGCCAGCCGAATGAGCACGCTCTGCAATGGCTGGACGAATGCCTGTATTACTACACCAATTACGGTGTGAAATCGGTGCTGAACTTCAATGCAGGGACGATCTTGCTGGCATTCATGCTCTACAAGCTCGGCATCGATAATGAGTTCAAGATCTCTGTCTTCTTCGGCAGCGACAATCCCTACCACGCGTTCTGGATCATGCTGGCGGCCAAGCTGTTCAGCCGCGAAGATGGGACTTCTCCATTGATCGGCTTCAACTGGTCGAACTCGATTAACAACGAGACGATGGAGCTGACTGCCCAATTCAGGAAGCAGCTCGGCTTCGAAGACGTTGTGCGTTTTGAACACCACATCACAGAAACATGGAAATCCATTGTCCGGCAGCCCTACAACCGCCGCGCGGAGTTGGTCCAGATCGCCGATCATGTTGCGAATATCTCTGCCAAACACGAAGGCGGCGACCCAGAAATCGAGCCCATGCTCGCTCACAAATCCGATATCCTCGATTACTTCCGTGAAAAAAAGGAGGTCATTGAAAGCGGTGACTGGGAGGGCCTGAAAAAGAACTTCATGGAAAAGGTCGCAGCAGCCAATCACACAGCCTGCAAACTTACCGAGAGCGGACTATCCTTTATCGCGGCACAGAACCTGCATAGGTAGAATTCGCAAGTCCTGCAAGTTTCTGCCATTCTGATGGAGAAGGTCATCGATCATTCCATGACGTTCTCCATCTTCTTGTTCCACCGGAAATATTCAACTTATCTCGAATGGTATAATCCCGGTGTGTTCGAAATCTTTCCTAGGGAAAAGGCATGAAACTCCACGAGTATCAATCCAAGACGATTTTTGCAAAGTATGGAATTCCGATCCCCAAGGGACGGGTAGCGGCTACCGCAGATGAAGCGAAGCACATCGCAGAGGAACTGGGTGGCCGCGTTGTTATTAAATCGCAGGTGCTGGTGGGCGGACGCGGTAAAGCGGGCGGTGTGAAGGTTGCCAGGGACCCCAAAGAGGCCGGTGAATTTGCCCAGCAGATCCTCACGATGCATATCAAAGGGCTGCCCGTCCGCAAGGTGCTCGTGGATGAAGCCGCAGCGATCGACCATGAAATCTATTTTTCGATCACAAACGACCGCGCCGCGAAAAAGCCGGTGATGATCGCGTCTGCCTCAGGCGGTGTAGACATCGAGGAAGTGGCAGCCACGACGCCGGAGAAAATCGTCAAGGTTCATATCGATCCCCTGCTTGGCTTGCGCGATTTCCAGTCGCGTGATATTGCGGCTTCGATCGACCTGTCGCGCGAGCTATGGCGCGATTTCAGCAAAATCGCGGCGGGCCTGTGGCGCGCCTATCTCGAGAGCGATGCCACGCTGGCGGAGATCAATCCGCTTGTGATCACCAAGGACAAGCGTCTGGTCGCCCTGGATGGCAAGATGATCATCGACGATAACTCTCTCTTTCGCCACGCCGACCTGGCAGAGATCCGCGATGTGGATGAAGAAGCGCCCGCCGAGACCGAGGCGCGCCGGCACGGACTGTCCTTCATCAAGCTGGACGGAAACATCGGTTGCATGGTCAACGGCGCCGGGCTGGCGATGACCAGCATGGACATTGTCAAGCTGTTTGGCGGCGAGCCGGCTAACTTCCTGGATATCGGGGGTGGCGCTGGCGCCGAAAAAGTAGCAGCGGCATTGCGCATCATCCTCTCGGACCCGAACGTCAAAGCCGTGCTGTTCAACATCTTTGGCGGCATTACGCGCGGCGATGAGGTGGCACGTGGCATCCTGGCAGCACTGGATGAAGTCAAACCCACTGTGCCAATGGTCATCCGCCTGGTGGGGACGAACGCGGAGGAGGGTCGCAAATTGCTGGAGAACGCCAACATGATCACGGCAGAAACACTGGCAGATGCTGCAAAGAAAGCCGTGCAGGCGGCAAAGGGAAACTAACTCATGAGCATTCTTATCAACAAGAACACTCGTCTTCTTGTGCAGGGCATCACCGGCAACGAAGGACTCTTCCATACCACCCAGATGTTTGCCTATGGGACGAATGTGGTTGCCGGCGTGACGCCTGGCAAGGGCGGCGAGTGGGTCCTGGACGGCAAAGTCCCGGTCTTTGACTCGGTCAAGCTGGCCGTCGACGCGACGGGCGCCAACTGTAGCTGCATCTTCGTACCGGCGCGCTTCGCGCCGGATGCGATGTTCGAGGCTGCCGATGCGGGTATCCCGCTGGTGGTCTGCATCACCGAAGGCGTGCCGGTCCAGGACATGATGCGCGTCCGCAGTTATCTCGATCACAAGAAGGTACGTCTGGTGGGACCCAATTGCCCCGGCCTGCTCACCCCGGGCGAATCGAAGGTGGGCATCATCCCCGGCGATATTGCGTTGCCCGGCAACGTGGGCGTGGTCTCGCGCTCGGGCACGCTGACCTATGAAGTGCTGTACGCGCTCAAGCTGGTCGGCATGGGCGCCTCGACCTGTGTGGGCATCGGGGGCGACCCGGTCAATGGCACCAATTTCATCGACGTGCTCGAGATGTTCGAGCACGACCCGCAGACAGAGAAAGTCGTGCTGATTGGTGAGATCGGCGGGACAGACGAAGATAAAGCTGCGGAGTATATCGCCGCGCGCATGACCAAACCGGTGGTCTCGTTCATCGCCGGTCAGACCGCGCCTCCCGGCAAGCGCATGGGGCACGCGGGCGCCATCATCGAAGGCGGCGCCGGAACTGCGGCAGACAAGATCCGGGCACTGGAAGCGGCAGGTGTGAAAGTCGCCAAGCACCCGGAGGAGATCCCGACCTTGCTGCAATAGCAGACTCATGTCATTACTTCGTCGCCTGAATAGCTTCTCGCAATGACATAAGCCGATCAAACACGTAGAGCCGTCCTCGTCGGACGGCTCTACGTTATAATCACTACAACCCTTTCGGGCAAAAATGACTACTTATGCGAGTCGATATACGTGACGGCGTCACCTACGGTCGTAATCTTCTGCGCATCCTCGTCTGAGATCTCGGCGCCGAATTTGTCTTCGAAAGCCATGATGAGCTCAACCAGATCGAGAGAATCAGCCTCGAGTTCCTCGCGGAACCGGGCCTCGGGTGTGATTTTCGCTTCGTCTGCGCCGAGCAGATCTTTGATAATCGCCTTCACTTCCGTGTATGTGTCTGACATGACAGCCTCCTTCTAGGTTTCGACAGGCTCAACCCGTCGGGTTTTCCCGCTGCGCGGGCTCCCGTGAACAGCGCACGGGATTGTGGTGTAGTCGTGGCAATTGTACACAGTCCAAAGACCATGTCAAGCCGTATTAACTCAATCACAGGAACACTACCCTATGTCAAAAGTTGCGCCGATTGACCAGCGAAAAGCGGATCACATCAAGATCAATCTCGAGAAGGATGTCCGCTCGGCATTGACCACCGGACTCGAAAGCTATCACTTCATCCATGAAGCGCTGCCCGAGCTCGATCTGAACCAGATCGATACCAGCCTCAGCCTGTTCGGCAAGCGATTGGCAGCGCCCATCCTGATCTCTTCCATGACCGGTGGAACGGCGGATGCTGAGTCGATCAACCTGCGTCTCGCCGAAGCCGCGCAAGAAGTAAACATCGCCATGGGGGTAGGAAGCCAGCGCGCCGCCCTGGAAGACCCCGGACAGGCAAGGACGTTCCAGGTAAGACGCGCTGCACCCGATATCCTGCTGTTCGCCAATCTTGGCGCAGTCCAATTGAACTACGGATATGGTATAGACCAGTGCCGGAAGGCTGTGGATATGATCGAGGCAGACGCGCTGATCTTGCACTTGAACCCTTTACAGGAGGCAGTGCAGGACGCCGGAGATACGAACTTCGCTGCGCTGGGATCAAAGATCGAAGAGATCTGCAAGAGGCTGGAGGTTCCGGTGATTGCCAAGGAAGTTGGCTGGGGCATCTCAGAGAAGACCGCGCAACGGCTGGCGGATTGCGGTGTCGCGGCGATCGACGTGGCAGGTGCGGGTGGCACCAGTTGGTCCCAGGTAGAAATGTACCGCGCGCCCGACGAGTTCACGCGTGAGCTGGCTGCCACGTTCGTCGGCTGGGGGATCCCGACCGTCGATTCCATTCTGAACGTCAAAAGAGCCACCTCGGGCGTCACGGTCTTCGCCAGTGGCGGCATCCGGGACGGGCTTGATATTGCTAAGTGCATAGCCCTCGGCGCCGCGTTAGGCGGCATGGCGGGCCAGTTCCTGAAGGCGGCTGCCATTTCCACCAAGAGCGCGGCCCACATGATGAAGTTGACAAAGAAGCAGATCGAGGTGACAATGTTCGCAGCGGGTGCCAGGACAATGGAAGACCTCGACACCACCAGGCTCATGCACAAATCCTCATAGCCCCACGCCGCATCCTCCTTCACCCAAAAGTATCCTTGCTCCAGTATAGCCAGGCGGTGTATCATATCGTCTGAGAATCCTTATGGAACCGTAGCTGCCCTCAAAGTTGAATTTATTCTTGAAGTACCATGTTTGCTCAGGAGAGGAGAAATCATGAACAATCTAAACATTGGTTTCTGGTTGCGGAGATCCGCGCTGCTATTATCACAGATTATTCTCATCGCTGCCTTTGGTTGTGGCCCCGCGGCAACGCCGATCATTATCGAGCTTCCGACGGCGACCGGATCACCGCCCCCCATCACCGAGCCTGAAGCAACCCGGGTTCCGATCACCCTGCCTGCCACCACCGTACCGACCCCGTTCACACCCCGCGCTGTGATCAAGATCTTCAGCAATGTCCCTCTCACCGGTGACCAGGCTGCTTTCGGCCAGGATATCCTGCATGGGACAGAGCTCGCCATCCAAGACCGGAGCGGTCCACTCAACGCGGTCAGTTACAGAGTGGAGCTTGTCTCGATGGACGATCAAAACAATCGCGAGACTGCCCTGGCGAATGCCCGCCAGATCGCCTCGGATCCCGAAGTGCTCTGCGGCGTCGGGCATTATGACTCTGTTCTCACGCTTGCCGCCTCCGACATCTACCATCAGGCGGGACTGCCCTTTGTGAGTCCCTCTGCCACTGGCGCACTGCTCACCGACCGCAATTACCTGGAAGTCAACCGTGTGGTTGGGCGCGAAGATGGGCAGGGCCTGGCGGCTGCGCAATTCGCACAAGCCCAGGGTTACAAAACCGTCTTCATCATTGGTCAGCAGGAGCAGGCCAGCCTGCGGAACGCAGAATACTTCCGTGCCACTTCCGGCAGCCTGGGACTCCAGTGGCTCGGCTCCGTGCTAACCCCGATCAATAATGAGAACATGGACATGACCGTTACGCGCGTGATGGAAGCCAGCCCCGACCTGGTCTATATCACCAGCGCCGCGGACGAGGCAATTCCCTTTTTGAGGGAGCTGCGCGCAGCCGGGTACCAGGGCGCCATCCTGGGAACGGAGGCGCTCAGCGATCCTGCCGTGATCAGCTCTGCCGGGGCTGCCCTGGTCGGAGGTACTGGCATGTACCTGACCATCAGCAGCGCGCCGCCCCAGTACTACAGCGAAGGCGCGACGTTCGCCGAGGTCTTCCAGTTCAGGTACGGCACCGCACCGCTGGTCTACGCCGCGCGTGCATATGATGCCACCGGGATCTGCCTGAAAGCCATCGAGAAAGCTTCCGCCGCAAAAGGGGGCACCCTGCCCACACGCAACGAAGTGGCAAGAGCTCTCCGGCGATTGAACAATTACAAGGGTATCTCGGGCACCTATGACTTCAATCGTGAAGGCGATCCCGACCCTGTGCCTTACTACATTATGCAGATCGCCTCGGCAGACGCCGCCAAATGGAGTGAGAATCCGATCGTGGCTGCGTACGATATCACGCCTCCTTAAGCCTGGAACAGGCAGGTAAAACGACCGCTATGCTAAGGAGTCTCCAGGAGAAGGACAGGAGACTCCTGATTAAATCCTGTTAAAATCAGTCGCATGACCTCTCCGATCAAAGCCATCATCTTCGACTTCGGCAATGTTTTGCTCGAATGGAATCCCCGCTACGTCTATCGCCGCTTCTTCCCGAATGACCCGGAAGGCATGGAGCGCTTCCTGACAGAAGTGAACTTCATGGAATGGAACATGCAGCAGGACAAGGGCCGTTCGTTCGAGGAGGGCGTTGCCCACCTGTCGCAGCAATTCCCGCAATACTCCCGGCTGATTCAGGCGTATCACGATCATTGGATCGACTCGCTCGGCGAGTCCATCAGTGGCACCGTCCACATTCTCCAACAGCTCAAGCAGGCGGGCTATCAGGTTTATGGCTTGAGTAACTGGTCTGCAGAGACCTTCCCACGCGCGCGCGAACGGCATGATTTCTTCGATCTGCTGGACGACATGGTCATCTCCGGCGAGGTGGGACATGTCAAGCCGGATCCGGAGATTTTTCAGATTCTGCTCGAGCGGATCGGACGACCCGTAAATGAGTGCCTTTTCATAGACGATGCCCTGCCAAACATCGAGCAGGCGCAAAACCTGGGATTTGCGACTGTTCTTTTTCGTTCCCCTGAGCAACTGGAAGCGGCCCTGCGGGAGCTTGGCATCCTCTAAAGACCTGTCCAATTGACCAGTCCAGACCTGTCCTCCGGGAGGGTCTCGCGGCGCGCCTCGTATGATAAGATTCATTCGAATCTCGCAATACGGCGGACCATCCATGAGTCTCATCCACATCGAAAACCTCACGAAGCACTTCAAGATCCTGAATCGCCGCGAGGGCTTGAGGGGCGCGTTCCGCGATCTCTTCTCGGGCGACTACCGCACCGTCGAAGCGGTGGCGGGCATCTCATTTGACATCGAGCCGGGCGAGATCGTCGGGTACATCGGTCCCAACGGAGCCGGGAAGTCCACGACCATCAAGATGATGACGGGCATCCTGAAGCCGACAAGCGGCGTCATCGAGGTCAATGGACGGGCGCCCTACGATAATCGCATCCGCCAGGCGCAGATCATGGGTGTGGTTTTCGGTCAGCGCTCCCAGCTCTGGTGGGACCTGCCGGTGATCGAGTCGTTTAAGATCCTCCGAGAGATCTACAAGGTGGACCAGCAAACCTTCGATCGGCACATGGATATGTTCAATGAGCTGGTGGGTTTGAAGTCGCTCTACACCCAGCAAGTGCGCACGCTGTCCCTCGGGCAGCGCATGTTATGCGATATCACCGCTTCGTTCCTACACAACCCGCAGGTGGTGTTCCTGGACGAGCCCACCATTGGGCTGGACATTTCGGTGAAGGCCAAGATCCGTTCCGTGATCAAAGAGCTGAACAGTGAGCGCGCCACGACTATCATCCTCACCACGCACGACCTCGGCGATGTAGAGGCGCTCTGCCACCGCATCATCATCATCGATAAGGGCCGCATCCTGTACGATGGCGACATCAAGCGGGTGAACGCCTTGTTCGGCGCTTATCGCACGCTCAAGCTGCAGATCGACAATTTTACAGAAGCTACCCTGCCCCAACTGACATCGAAGATCAACGAGTGCTTCGCAGGCAATCACGGGATCTCGGTTGCCGAGACCGAAGAGTTCTGGACCGACGTCACGATCGACCAGGCGCGCACCCCTCTCTCGGAGGTGCTCAGCTGTACCATGAGCAACTTCCCGATCAGCGATGTGCGCATCGTGGAGATCTCCATGGAAAACGTCGTCCGGCGCGTGTACGAAGGGGCGCTCGCATGAGAACGTATCTGCCGGTGGCGCGCGGCACCTTCATGGTCGGCATGGTGTACCGCTTTGGATTCCTGTTCACGATCTTGGGTAACATCGTATACCTGGGAGTCGCGTACTACCTGTGGCGGAGCATTTATCGCTACGCCGATGTGATCCGCGGATTGACGTTCAACGAAACGTTCCTTTACGTGGGGCTCGGCAGCGCGGCCTTCATCCTGCTCAAAACCTATGCGGACTGGTATCTCCATTATGAGATCCGCGAGGGGATCATCGCCATGTACCTGACCAAGCCGATCGATCTCCAGCTATATATGCTGTTTGCCAACCTGGGCTCGCTGTTGATGAACCTGCTGGCAATCAGCTTGCCGACGGTCATCATGCTGGGCCTGGTCTTCCGCATCAACATTCCTCTTGGCGCGGGCATCTTTCTCTTTCCGGTCAGCCTGCTGCTGGCGTTTCTGATCAGCTTTTCCATCGATTACTTCATCGGGCTGATGGGTTTCTATTCCGAGTCGGTCTGGGGCTTGAGCACAACCAAGGAAATCATCGTGACGGTCTTTTCGGGCGCCCTCATCCCGCTGCAGTTCTTTCCGGACGCGATCCAGAGAATTCTTTTGTGGCTGCCGTTTCAGGCGATCTACCACACACCGCTCATGATGCTAACGCGCCCGGATCAGGGTCTGCAGGTATTCCTGCCCATGATGGCCGTCCAGCTCGCCTGGGTCGTGATCCTTTTTATCCTGGGTCGCCTCTTCTATACACAGGCGGTCAAAGTCCTGCGGATCGCCGGAGGCTGATTCATGCGCTCGCTTGGTGAATACCTCCGCCTCTACCTCCTGATCGAAAAGCAATACATCAAGGCGCGCCTGCAGTATCGTGCGGACTTTATCATCAGCTCGATCGGAATGTTCTTCTCCAGCCTCGCCACTCTCGGGGTTTTCTGGGTGATCCTTAAATCGGTGCCGGACCTCTCCGGCTGGTCGCTGATGGAGATGGTCTTTATCTACGCCTTCTACATGATCGCGATCTCGCCCATGCAGATCCTTTTCGATCATGCCTGGCAGATCCGTTTTCATATCCTGCAAGGCACATTCCTCAAGTATTATTTCCGTCCGCTCAACATGATGTTCTACTACATGTCCGAGATGTTCGATCTCAAGGGACTCACTCAGTTAGTGGTTGGCATTGCGCTGCTGATCTACGCCTCGGCACAGCTACACATGGACTGGACTCTGGTCCGACTTCTGTTGCTGCTGCTGACGCTCTTCAGCGCGGCGCTCGTACAGATCTCGATCATCGTCGCGGCATCGTGCGCGGCGTTCTGGGTGTTGGACTCCTACCCGGTTCTCGGGCTGGCATGGAAACTGCGCGAATTCTCGCCCTACCCGATGAGCATTTTCGACGGCGCGTTCCGTTTTGCCTTTACGTATGTCATCCCGATCGGGTTTGTTGCCTTTTATCCTTCGCAGCTCTTCCTGCGCCCGGAAGAGGTCTCTCCACTGGTTTACCTCTCCCCTATCGTCGGGGTGGGACTCTTCGTCTTGACCTACCAGATCTGGACGAAAGGCGTGAACTCCTATACTGGAACAGGATCTTAATTCATGGACACCAAAACATTGCTTCCATACATCGAGCAGGAATTGCAACGACAGGTCGCGCGCCTCGACTCGCCGCGCAGCAGACTTTTTCACGAGATGCTGACCTATCACATGGGCTGGACCGGCGAGGGCGCCGGACCCGAAGCCGCCGGCAAACGCATTCGTCCGCTACTGGTATTGTTGTGCGCGGCTGCGTGCGAGTCCGCCTCGCGCGGCGCCGCAGGCGAAGTCGAGGCATGGCAAGCCGCGTTACCCGCCGCGGCAGCGGTGGAGCTGGTTCACAACTTCTCACTGGTGCACGATGACATCCAGGACAATTCCGACCGGCGCCGCGGGCGCCCGACTGCCTGGGTGAAGTGGGGCGCCCCGATGGCGATCAACGTCGGCGACGCGTTGTTCGTGATGTCCAACCAGGCGATCCTGGATCTCAAAGCGAGTTATCCCGCAGAAACCGTCGTGCGAGCCGCGGAGATTTTGCATACTACCTGCCTCGAGCTCACGCGTGGACAATTCCTCGATATGTCCTATGAGGAGCGAAACGATCTGACCGTGGAAGATTACTGGCCTATGATCGCAGGCAAGACGGCCGCGCTGCTCTCCGCCTGCTGTCATATCGGCGCACTGCTCGGTGGGTCTGATGAAGCAAAGCAAGATGCGTATCGAGCCTTCGGCCATTACCTTGGACTCGCCTTCCAGGTCCAGGATGACATCCTCGGCATCTGGGGCGACGAAGCGCTGACCGGCAAATCCGCAGCCAGTGACCTGATCGAAGGCAAAAACTCCCTGCCCGTGCTGGCGGGACTCGGCGCCAATGGCAAATTCGCCAGGCGCTGGCGGCAGGGACCTGTCCGCCCTGACGAAGTACAGGAGCTGGCGCGGCTGCTGGTAAGCGAGGGCGGCTACGAGGCCGCCACGGATGCATCCAGGCAGATGACGGATCTTGCCCTCCTGAGCCTGCGCGAAGCCGATCCCCAGGGCGAAGCCGGCCAGGCTCTCTTCGATCTGGCAGACATGCTGTTGAAGAGAAATCAGTGATGGGACCTGATGCTCCCAACGGACCTTCGACTTTCGCTTTTCCTCCCTGTGTTATAATCCTGCCATTCTAAAACGAACTCTTGCTCTCCCCAACTCTGAGCAGGAATGGTGGTCTACATATGCGGGTGTAGTTCAGTGGTAGAACGCTTGCTTCCCAAGCAAGATATCGTGGGTTCGAGTCCCATCACCCGCTTCTGATTCGGCGGTGCTCCGGCGCTGCCTCCGGTGCGAATGTCGAGGAGAGGCTCCTCGACATTTTTGTTTGTTATTTTGTAAGGTACCTGTCATGTCCCCCCTCAACGGTCATATGTAAAATCAAGTTCGGAGGTTCCGTACAATGGCCGCACCAGAGACAAAAGGAACAGTACTATATATCGAAGACAACCCCGATAACCGCCTGCTCGTGAAGCGGATCCTGCTCGCAGATGACTATGAGCTGCTCGAAGCCCGGAACGCTTTCGAGGCGCTGGACGTTCTGGCGAAGGTCCACCCGGACCTGATCTTGATGGACATCAACATGCCGGAGATGGATGGCTACACTCTGACCGCCAGAATCAAGTCCCTGCCCGATTTCGAGCGGACTCCCATCCTGGCGCTGACCGCCAACGTCATGCGCGGCGACAAGGAGAAGACCCTGGAAGCCGGCTGCGATGGGTACATCCAAAAACCGATCGACATCGACCAGCTCACTCGGGTCATTGAACGTTTTATCACGAGGAGAACAAATGCCTGACAATATTATAGATACCCAACCGATCAAGAAACCGACCATCCCCAAGGACGCGACCGTCCTGGTGGTGGAGGACAATGTGGCGAACTTCGTCTTGATCGCCCGCATGTTGGGATACCTGGGCATCCATTGTGAATGGAAGACATCCGGCTATGAGGTGGTAGAGTACGCGGATACGCTGCAGCGTCTCGACCTGATCCTGATGGACATCCGCCTGCCCTATGAGGACGGCTATGGCGCCTTGAAAAAGATCCGCGCCTCGAACCGGCTGAAATCGATCCCGATCATTGCCGTGACTGCCGAAGCCAGCACCGACCAGATGAACAAAGCAAAGAGTTCTGGCTTCGATGGCTTCCTCGGGAAGCCGCTCGACCCGGATAGATTTCCGGATCAAATCCGCCGCATTTTGAATGGAGAATCCGTCTGGGAATTTAGTTAGCCGCCCCCTTCTCATGAGCGCCAACCCACTGAGCACGAACAGCCTCTTAATTACTGCCTACTTTATCACCAGCGGTAACTGCCTCCAGCTCGCACAGTATTCAGATCCGATCCAGACCACGCTGCCGCGCGGGATCGAGCTGCCACTCGCCGAGATGGAGGGGTTTCTACGCGAGGGTCCCGTCCGGGCGGACTTGCGGAAGGCTTCCTCCCTTCCACCGCCGCTGGCTGGGTACACCCGCCAGCTGGGATGTGAGGCAGCCGCGTATGTTCCCATCCATCAAAAAGGACAACTGCGCGGCTTTGTCTTAATTGGCGCTCGTCCCGGGCAAATCCTGGAGCAGGAGATCGTGGATGCCTTCGCGCGGACGGTCTGGCTCACCGGCAGCGCCCTCAATGACTCGACAGCGCTCACTGGGCCGCTCGACGACCGGGGCTCCCTGGAACGAAAAGCCCTGGATGCCCTCGCTTCCGGCGCCGCCAACGTGGACGAATTGCGGACCTTCTACTCCCTCATCCACGACCAGGTCCGGGCGGTGATCGGCAACCATGGCTTTGTGATCGCCCTGTATGACCAGCGCACGAATTCGATCAATATCCCTTACCTGTACGAAGACAATACCTTTTCATCTATTGATACGTTCCCCCTTGGCGAAGGTTTAACGTCCATCCTGATCCGCACCCGCGAGCCACTCATGCTGGTGGAGGACACCGAAAAGCGGGCGATTTCCATGGGCGCCAAGATCTCCGGAAAACCAGCCAAGTCGTGGCTGGGTGTGCCTCTCCTGGCGCGCGGCGAGGCCATCGGCGCTATCATCCTCCAGGATCTGGAGCACGAGCACAGCTTCACGGAACGGGATCTGCGCTTCCTCGTCTCAGTCGCGAACCAGGTCTCGGGCGCCATCCACAACGTCCGTCTGATCGAGGAGAGCAAACAGAGCGCGTTGCAGTTCGAGACTGCGGCAGAGATCGCCCGCGACATCAGCAGCTCGCTCGATCTCGATGAGCTCCTGCAGAAGGCAGTCGAGCTCATCCGCTCACGCTTTGACTTCTATCACGCGGCGGTCTTCCTTAAAGACCTGCCCGGGGAATTCGTCGTTGTACGGGAAGCCACCGGCGACCCGGGCCTGCACATGAAGCGCTCCGGTCACAAACTGGGAGTAGGCTCCAAGTCCGTGGTCGGGTATGTGGCAGGCAGCGGCGAGCCACTGATCGTCAACGACACCGGGCGCGACGCCAACTACTATCCCAACCGCTTGTTGCCCGAGACGCGCGCCGAGGCAGCCATCCCTCTAAAAGTCGGCGACCGTATCGTTGGCGTGCTGGACGTTCACAGTCGCGAGGCCTATGCGTTTGCCGTCGACAACCTGCGCACACTACAGATCCTGGCAGACCAGCTGGCGATCGCCGTGGTCAACACCGAGCTCTTTGCCGAGACACAGGAGCACCTCGCCCAGCATCGTCTGCTACACCACATCACCACCACGGCTGCGTCCGGCACCACCCTGGATGAAGCGCTGCAATCCGCCGTCAACGGGCTGCAGGTTACCCTGGGCGGAGACCGCGTCTCCATCCTCCTGGCCGACCGCGAGAAACGGATGCTGGAGGTCAAAGCTGCGGTGGGGTATGCCAGCGACGTGTTCAATCTCCACATCGCGGTGGGCAGCGGCATTACTGGCTGGGTGGCAGCCCATCGCCGTCCGTTACGCATCCACAATGTATTGCAGGATACACGGTATATCGAGGGCAGCTCGAACACGCGCTCTGAACTCGCGATCCCGCTTCTCTACCGCAGCGAGCTTCTGGGCGTCCTCAATGTAGAGAGCGAGCAGTTCTCTGCCTATGCCGAGAATGATGAAGAATTGCTGGGCACGCTGGGCGGCAGCCTGGCAGCCATCATTGCGAATGCCCGGTTGATGGAGCAGATCCGTGCTCAGGTCGAGCGCGAACGCATTCTGTTCGAGATCTCTGATAAGATCCGCCGCACCACCGATATGGAGACGATCCTGGCAACGACCGCCAGCGAGCTGACCCGGGCAGTCGGCGCGACCGGCGCACACATTAAGCTGGGAGTCACCCCTGCGAGCACGCGCAAGAACAGGCATGGAGATGAATAGCCGATTTTCGCCCGAACAGATGCTGCAACGCCTGGGCGGAGGGTACCTCATCCTGCTGGTTGCTCTCGCGCAATTGGCTGCGTTTCTGGGAGCGGTCCCGGGCATTCTGTCCGTGGGGGCTAGCGCTGAGCTGGAGGCGACGCAGGTGCGAACGTATGCAATCCTGCTGCCGCTATTGATCGTGCTCACGCTGATCATTCTACTTTTCATCAGCATGTGGCTCACCGGCGCCACACGCAGAAAACTGGATGCTTTACGAGATCCGGGCATCCAGCCAAAACCCGAAGACGATTTCCTTGCCTGGCGTGAGATCACCAGTCTGGCCTGGCGTTATGGAATCGCTGCTGCGGTTGTGATCTACATTGTAGATATCCTGCCTATCTTCCTCATTTCTTTCTCGAAAGGAGAAGGCCTCGCCTCGGCGCTCCGGCCCACGAGCCTCAGCGCATCAGATCCGATCTATGTGCTGGTCGGTGGTATGGTTTCGCTGCTTGGCTGTGTAATCGTGGCAGTCCTGCTGGTGGAACGTTTCACGTTACCCCTGCGGTCGCTTCTTTTGCCGCAAGACCTCGATGCGCAGCTGAGCGGCCGCTCGGGGCTGCTTCTGAGCCGGAAGATCCTTGTACTCACGCTGGCGCTCATCACCGTTGCAATCCTGCTGGTTGCGCCCCTCGGATTCCACCAGATCGTGCGGGCGCTCTATGCAGGTGCGGACTCGACTGAGATTCTGCGTATTTTGCAGGTTCAATCTATCGCGTTCAGTCTCCTCGCTTTGTTGCTTGGAGCCGGATGTGCCTATTATCTATCGAAGGCCGTTTCCGATCCCATCCAGGACTTGATCAGCACCTTCAACAAGATCGAGCAAGGCGATTTAAAACAGCGCGTGCCCGTCACAGCGACCGACGAGCTCGGGATCGTCACAATGCAATTCAATCGCATGTTGGCGCGTCTCGAGACCTTCCAGGGCACGCTCGAGCAGCAGGTAGTCGAGCGCACCAGGCAGCTGGCTGCTACAAATGAGGTCGGGCGGGCGGCTGCTTCCAGCCTCGACCCGGATCAGCTTCTGGCGCGGGTCATCCCCCTCTTCCACGAGCAGTTCGGCTACTATTTCGCTGCGATCTATTTGCTCGACCCGAGCGGCAAATGGGCAGAGCTTAAGGAAGCCACGGGCGAGGCAGGCCGGGTCCTGAAACAGAACCGCCACCGCCACGAGGTGATGGGCCGCAGCATGGTCGGCGCGGCAATACGGGAGCGCAGCCCCCGTATTGCCCAGGTTGCATCCCAGGACCAGCAAAGATACGAGAATCCGCTGCTGCCGTATACCCGTTCGGAAGTGGCGCTCCCACTGATGGTCGGCGACCGGATTCTCGGCGCTTTGAACGTACAGTCGACGAGAGAAGCAGACTTTGGTCCACAGGTGGTCGAGACCATGAAGAATATGGCGTCGCAGCTGGCAATCGCTCTTGAAAATGCGCGGCTCTTCCAGGAAGCACAACAGATCATCAAGGAAATGCGCGCCGTTCAGCAACAATATCTGCTAGAGAGCTGGGCCGGGTTCTCCGAGGAAAACAAGAACCTGGAATATCGCGTGGGCGACGAGCAGGATGAGAATGCCAAGCGACTGGATGTCTCCATCAGCCTGCGCGACCAGACCCTTGGCCAGATCATGCTGGAGGGCAAGGAAGACTGGACCCCTGACCAGCATGCCCTCGTCGATGCGATCGCAACGCAAGCTGCGATTGCCCTGGAGAACGCTCGCCTGGTCAGCGAAAGCCGGCAGATCGCGCTGCGCGAGCGCATGGTTGCCGAGATCAACTCGAAGATTTGGTCATCCACCACGATTGACGGCGTGCTACAGACGGTTGTGAAGGAGCTCGGCCGGCGCCTGGATGCCTCGAGCGCCACCGTCGAGCTTCACATCGATCCCCCGGCAGGAGAGGACGAATGAGCGACTCGTCTGCCTCTCCACACTTCCCCGAGATTGCGCAGGATCCTTCCACTGGCTGGCGTGAGCGTTTGCTCCGGGCCGCCTTGCGCGGCTCTTCGGTTCTCGGACTCCTCGCAATCATTCTGTATTTTGTCTCCCCGGTGAGCACAGCGGCGAAGGTGATTGCGGCCCTCATGTACGCTGTATTGTTGTTACTCACATGGAGCAGCCGAATTCACTACCCGATTCGGGCAGGGGTGTATCTCCTGCTACTTTTCTTTGCCGGGCTTGCACTGCTGTTCGATTACGGGATGGTCGAAGCATCGATCCTTTTCTTGGGCTTTGTGATTATGACGGGGCTGCTGCTCTCACCCCGTAATGCGATGTACTATGCCCTGGGAATTACGATGTTCAGCCTGCTGCTCTTTGGCACCCCAGGCGCTTCTTTTCTGGCGTGGGCACGACCGGTTGGGATGTTCCTGATCGTTTCCGTGTTCACCGTGGTTGGATTGCGGCAAGCCCTGGACGAGTTTGCGGATACGCAGGAGACCGCGCAGGTGACCCTGGACACCCTCTGGGCAGAACGCACAACTCTGGAACAGCGGATCGAGGAGCGAACTGCCGGCCTGGCGCAAAAAACCGAGCAGCTCCGTGCAACCTCCTACATCGCCAGGAAGACGGCCGAGTTGCAAGATCTGGAAACGTTGCTGGATACCGTCACGCGGCTGGTCAGCGACCAGTTTGGTTTCTACCACACGGGCATCTTCTTGATCAACGAAACCGGAGACCGCGCTGTCTTACAGGCAGCTTCTTCTGACGGCGGCCGGCAGATGGTTGAGAGGGGGCACGCTCTGTTCGTTGGCACACAGGGCATTGTAGGTTATGTTGCCGGGCAGAAGAAGCCGCGCATCGCTCTGGACGTGGGCGCTGACGCTGTTTTCTTCAACAATCCCTATCTCCCCATGACTCGCTCCGAGTTGGCATTGCCGCTGGTGGTTCGTAACAAAGTGCTGGGCGTACTCGATATTCAATCCGATAAGCCCCAGGCCTTCAGCAGCGAGGATATCGACATTTTGCAGACTCTCGCAGACCAGCTGGCGGTGGCAATTGAGAATGCCCGCCTGATTGATGAAACGCAGGCCGCGATGACACAGCTCAAGGCGTTCAGCAGACTCCGGGCCCGCGAAGCGTGGAACCGCAAGCTCGGTGAGGGCAGCCGCGCCTTCACGTACACTCCTCTGGGCATCCGCGCCGAGCGAGTTCCTCAGGATGGAGCCAGAACCATCAGCGCGCCGATCCTGCTGCGCGGTCAAAAGATCGGCGATATTTCCATCGCCCGGAAAGGCGACGCAACCTGGACCCAGCTCGATAGGAATTTGGTGGAGGAGGTTGCCAGCCAGGTGGGACTGGCGATCGACAATATTCGTCTGCTCGAAGAGGCCACCCAGGGAGCCACGCAGGAACAGATGGTTGGCAGGCTTGCCAACCGCTTTAGCCAGTCCCTGGATCTGGACACGCTTCTGCAGACCGCGGCGCGCGAGCTCGGGCAGCTGCCCGACGTTGCGGAAGTGTCTGTCCTGATCGGGCAGGGAAGCGAGCCGGACTCCCACCCAGGACAGGCCCGAAGGCGCAGGACGAGCTGATATGGATCAGACCAGCTTCCCACAGAACGAGATCATCGCCGCCAACGAGCGCCTGGCGCGGACGTATTATGCGCGAGCGCGCTTTACACCGCTGCTTCTCGGAGTCTCGGGGCTGGGCTTTATTGCCATCTACCTGCTAACTCGCTTCGGTGTTCTGGGCGAGCCAGCGCCTCAACTGTTATACATTGGCGGGATCACCTTCTTATTTGCACTGGCAGAAATTCCGATCCTGGCGCTTGCTCAGGAGAAACGCGGGGTGGCTGCCAGCCTTTACGGTTCCGCAATTGCCGGCATCTTCGCTCTTTTGCTGACATTTTTCTGGGCGGGGATCCTCCCGGTCGCCCTTCTGCTCGCTCTCCTGCCTCCGCTGGTGGCGCTCCGCAACGGACTGCCTGGCAAATACTCGCTCAGACTGCTCCCTATCATGGCGCTGATCGTCGTCGGCATTCTATACATCAACGCCAACGCTCCCATCGAACGCCTGCAGAATAACACACCGGCCGCCGTTGCCAGCGTTGTGTTTCTCCTTGCCACCGGCCTCCTCTTATCTACCATCATACTGATCTCGCAGAACCGGCGCTTTCGCAGTCTCCAGAGCCTGTTGCTGGCATCCTTCGTCATCATCGTCGTCATCCCAACGGTGATGACTGCTGTGCTGTCGACGATGGGTGCTTACACCAACAGCCAGGCGCAGACTTTCAGCACCCTGGAGGCGATCACCACACTGAAGCTGAACCAGATCGAGTCCTTACTGTCCGATTCGCAGAACGATACCGAGACCCTGCTCGCGGATCCCAGTTTCCAAACCAATACGCTCGAAATCCTCTCCAACACGGCCAACGATCCCGCGCGCCTTGAGCGTCTGAAACAGGTTGCCCGTTCTCGTATGGTAGATCTCCTCGGATCGGAAGAGGAGGCGTACAAAGAGATCATGGTCCTTGATCCGCGTGGGTACGCGGTCGTGTCTACTCTGCCTCGCACCGAAGGCTTGCGCTTCGAGAAGGAGAGCTTTTTCGAACAGGGTGCTTCAAAGCTTTATGCAAGCTTTACAGAAGACCGGACTTCCGGCATCGAGAACCTCGTCGTAGCCACGCCGATATTTGGTGGCGCGGAACGGACGGTCACAGGGATTCTGGTCCTGCGCTCGAATGCAGCTTCCATGAAGGAAATCATGGAAACCACACCGGGATTTCCCGAGGCAGAGACCTACCTGGTTGGTCTCGACTTCAAAGCAGTGACAAGGACCCGGGCAGCGTCTGCGATTATCGACACCAAGGCAGCTCTGGATGCCATCCGCCAGCACGTCAGAGGCGCGCGGGCAGTCTACCGCAATTATGAGGGCCAACAGGTGCTTGGTTACTATCAATGGTTCGCACCGATGCAGCTGGCCGTGGTGGCTGAAGTGCCTCTAAGCCTCGTCATCCGCAATTCCCTGGAGTCCCTGGCAGGGAGTGCTGTGCTTGCGTTGTTGATCGTCCTGGTCGCCATTACGGCGGTAATTATCTCCGCCCGGACAGTTGCCGATCCTATCAAGACCCTGGCAGAGACGACCCAGAGCTTTGCAGCAGGCAAGCTTTCTGCGCGCGCAATCGTCGATCGCCAGGATGAGATCGGGGCTCTGGCGCAAGCCTACAACCAGATGGCTGCGCAGCTCCAGGAAATGATCGGCAAGCTCGAGCAACGTGTGGCAGATCGCACCCGCGACCTCGAGGGGCAGAGCCTGCGCCTACGAGTGGCCGCCGAGATTGCTCGAGACGCCGCTTCTGCGCGCGACCTGCGGGAGTTGCTCGCCCAAGCCGCCGCATTGATTCGTGACCGGTTTGGCTTCTATCACACGGGAATCTTCCTGCTGGATAATACTCGGGAATACGCGGTCCTGGTGGCTTCGCCTTCGGAGGCAGGCAAAGCGATGCTCGCGGACAATCACAAGCTGCGAGTCGGCGAGGTGGGTATCGTAGGACGCGTCGCTGCAACCGGCGAACCTCGCGTCACGCTCAATACGGGCGGCGATCGCGTGTATTTCAACAATCCCCACCTGCCGAACACGCGCTCGGAAATGTCGCTGCCCCTCAAAGTGGAAAACAATGTGATCGGCGTTCTCGATGTGCAGAGCGACGAGCCGCAGGCATTCGACGACGATGATGTGGCAACAATGCAGATCCTCGCCGATCAACTGGCAATCGCCATCGAGCGCACCCGCTTGCTGCAGGAAGTCGAAAGGAACCTAAAGGAGCTTGAGAGCGCCTACGGCCGTTTCACCCGCGAGAACTGGAGTAGGGTCGCCCGGGAGTCTCTTACTGGAAATCGCGGCTATCGTTTCGACAACGTCCGGATCGAACCTGTCTCGGAATTGTCCGAGCTGGCGGAACATGCGCTCGAGACGGGAAAGACGGTGAGCGCGAACGGAACGCAGCCCGGCGCCGGCCGCGATCGGAAAGTCGCCGTACCCATCAAGTTGCGCGGGCAAACCGTTGGTGTTATCAGCCTCAAGCTCAAGGATGGCTACGATCGAAACACCCTGAACATCGTCGAGCTTGCGACCGAGCGTCTCGCAGCAGCCATGGAGAGTGCCCGTCTGTATGAAGAAGCTCGCCTGCGCGCCGATCGCGAGCAGTCCATCGCGAGGGTCACCGCGGCGATCAGCGCCTCGACGGAGTACGAGCAGATCCTGCAGACCACTGTCCGGGAGATCGGTCATATTCTTGGCGACACAGAGGTTTCCATTCAAATCCTCGAAGAGCCTTCGCCCGCTAAGCGTGTCGAGCGGAGGGATCCATAATATGCGCAACATGCTGCTACAGTATTTTGCACCGCCTGTGTTTTCGGAGGACGAGGACAAGACCCGCGCCGCGGCAACCATCAACACCATGGGCTGGAGTGCGCTATTCATTTTAGTGACTCTCCTGCTGATGCGCATTGTTCAGGGCGAGGATGCAAACCTGATTGAAGTCAACCTGGTACTGACCGCAATCCTCATTGCTGTTGCCGTCGTGCTTTTCCTGATTCGCCAGGGATATGTTCAGGTTGCCAGCGTATTGTTGGTCCTCACGGCCTGGACCGGCTTATCCTACGTTGCCTGGATTGCCGATGGAATTCGCGATGTAACTTTTGTAGCCTATACTGTGCCGATTCTGCTGGCGGGCCTTCTACTGGGCTGGCGCGCCGCTCTGCTTGTCACGGGCATCAGCATCCTCTCGGGCTGGATCCTGGCGTACGCCCAGGCGAGCGGCGTGTTCCGGCCTACTCTGGATACACCCCTCAATTTCGCCCGCGACATGACCGGGGTCTTTGCGCTGATCGGTGTGCTGATCTACCTGACCATTTCCAGCCTCCAGAGTGCTGCCAGCCGGGCCAGAGCTGCAGCGGAACAGTTGTCTCTCTCCAACAAGGAAGTCAACAATCTGAGGCTGGAGCTCGAGCACAGAGTGGAAGAACGGACGTTCGAGCTCAAGAAACGGGCAACGCAGCTCGAGGCGGTATCGGGCGTGGCGCGAGCCATTGCCTCGGTGCAAGATCTAGATAGCCTGCTTCCCACAATTGCGCGGCTCGTGAGTCAGCAATTTGATTTCTACCATGTGGCAATTTTCCTTCCGGATGAACAGGAGCACAGAGCCGTTCTGCGGGCAGCAAATAACGAGGCAGGGATGCGTTTGATCGAACAGAATTTCAGCCTGCCGCTCGATCAGCATAGCATTGTGGGGTATTCCCTTTCCACTGGAGAGCCTCGCATTGCTCTGGACGTGGAGCTCGACGCTGCCTATCACAGCAATCCCAACCTGCCCGAGACACGCTCGGAAATTGCCCTGCCGCTGCGGGTGGCGGATCGTGTGATTGGCTGTCTTGATGTGCAAAGCAGGGAAGTCAATGCCTTTGCACAGGAAGATATCGCGGTGCTGGCGACGCTGGCGGACCAGATCGCTATTGCGATTGAAAACGCGCGGCTCTTCGGCGACGCGCGCACGGCGCTGGATGAGTCGCGAGCACTCTTTGAGAAGTACACCCGTCAGGAATGGGGTAACTTTGCCAGGCAGGTGAAGCAACCCGGGTTTATGTTTGACGGCAAACAGATATCTCCTCTCGATCGTCAAGTCAAGCGCGAGCCAGCCAGGACCGTCATCCAGACCGGCAGCCTGGTGCTGGAGAAAGAGACGGCGTCGATTGCGATCCCCATCAAGCTGCGGGGCCAGACTATTGGGGTGCTGGATATACGCTCGAAAACGGGCTCCCGCCCCTGGAAGCGGGACGAGATCGCCATGCTTGAGGCCGCAGCCGAACGCGCCGCCCTGGCCCTGGAGAACGCGCGCTTAATAGAGAACGCCCAACGCCGCGCGGCACGCGAACGCGCAATCGGCGACATATCCTCCAGGATCGGTGCGGTCAGTAGCATCGAGTCCATTCTGCAAACTGCCGTTGAGGAACTGGGTCGCAAGCTGGGCGGCGCAACCGAGGTCACACTGGAGATCAACAGCGGCGATGGACAGAATAGCCTTTAGGAAGCTCGCAAATAGGTCGTGACATGCTGAAACAGCTCGGTACATTCTTCAGCCCACCTGTCTTCCCTGAAGATGAAGACAAGACGCGCAAAGCCAGATACGCGCACGTGATCGCGCTGGCATTTCTCGCGATTGCGATAGGTTTTGAGCTGTTTGTTCGGTTGTTCGCCGGTTATGCCCAACTAACCCTGTTCGACCTGGTGCTCTTCGGGCTTGCTTTGATCTGTCTCCTGGGCCTGCTCCTGTTGCGTCAGGGTCGGGTCCGGTCTACTTCCTTCTTGCTCCTGGCGCTCGTCTGGTTGGCATCCAATGGAGTCGCTGCCGCCGGCTTTGGGGCGCGCGACGCCTCGTTCATTGTGAACTTTGCGATCGTGCTCATGGCAGGCTTGCTGCTCGGATGGCAGGCATCGCTGCTGGTCACGCTTCTCAGCATTGTCTCGGGCTTCGCGCTTGCCTATGCCGAGCAAAATCAGCTGATCGGCACAACCATGTATCCGATCACAGCGTTTGCACGCGACATCACCTTTGTCTTTGGCTTGAATGGTGTCTTTATTTATCTGTTGATCCATGGTCTGGAGCACGCACTCTATAAATCGAGAAGGAATCTGGCGGCACTCGAAACAGCACATCTGAGTCTTGGCGACACCCAGCGAGAGTTGCAACAGCGCTCCACGGAGTTGTTGGCAGTAAATCAGCAGTTGGAGAATCGCACAAAAAAGCTCCAGGCAATTGTGATGGTGACAAGGTCAGCGGCTGCAATGAAGACTCTGGACTCGCTGCTTGGATCGATCACAGAAACCATCAGCAAACAGCTCGGTTATGAGAATGTGCACCTTTTTCTTCTCGATGAGCAAAAAGAGATCGCCATCCTGCGCTCGAGCAGTAACCGGGCAGTGCGGCAGATTATGGAGCTCGGCTACCGGCGGGCTGTGAAACAATTGGGCCCCCTCGGCCTTGCAGCACAGACGGGGCAACCACGGGTTGTTCGTTCCATTGGAGCTGAATCCGGCATCTTCGACGAGCCCGGCTCCCCCGCTGGGCAGTCCGCGCTGATCCTGCCGCTCAAATATGGTGAGCAGGTCATTGGGCTGTTGGATATCCGCTCCTTGAAAAGCGACTCCTTCTCGCAGGATGACATCTCTCTCCTGAGCATCCTGGCGGATCAGGTGGCCATCACGATCCAAAACCTGCTTCTCTATGAACAATCCCAGCGTGCCCTCCAGAAAGCTGCTGAGACTTCCAGGCATGTATCGGCGAAAGCCTGGAATGAATATGAAAAGGCGATCCAGATGAGAGGCTATCGCTACGACGGGATCAAGTCTGAGCCGCTGAACGAGGTGAAGTACGCCGGAAGTGGAAGCCAACCGCTTTTCGTCCCGGTAGAGCTGCGCGGCAAGACCATTGGCTCATTCCGGCTGAACCCTGCGGACCCCTCCCGGCTCTGGACGGAGGATGAACTTGGGATGGTCCGAGCGACTGCGGAGCGGGTGGCTCTGGCACTGGAGGGCGCTCGTCTGTTGGAAGAAGCACAGAAGCGAGCCACACGCGAGGCATTCCTTTCCGACGTCTCCACAAAATTGAGCGCCTCGTTCCAGCTGGATTCCATCCTGCGAGATACCGTCCAGGAGCTGGGGCAGACGCTCAAGAATTCCACAGTGACATTCCAGCTGGTCAACCCGTCCGAAAATAACGCTCCCGGCGAGTCCGGGAACACGGAGTACCAAACGGGCCCAGGAGCAGGCGATGAATAAGCCATTGTTCAAACCCCTCGAGGGGGCCACAGGACGATACACACTGCTGGGCGTGCTCTTCGGCGTTCTGTTCCCCGTGGTGGCTACGCTTCTCCAGATGGTTTTTGAGCGTTTGCCGGTTGAATTGCACAGCATGATCGAGGTCCAGAGGAACAATCCGTTACTATGGATCATCGATACGGCTCCGCTATTCCTGGGGCTGCTTGCTGCCCTGGCAGGTCGGCGGCAGGAGGCTGTGCAAGAAGCAAATGCTGCCCTGGCACTCCGTGAGACACAAATGCAGATGGTCCAGGAGAGCATCGAGCGTCAGGTCCATGATCGTACAGCCGAGCTCGAAGAAGCAAACAGGCAAATAGCACGCCGCGCAGCGCAGCTGAAAACGATCACAGAGCTCTCCGAAGCCATCGCGGATGTGCAGGATCTGAACGAGCTCTTGCCCGCAGTCACCCGGCTGATCAGCGAACAGTTTGGTTTCTATCATGTCGGCGTCTTCCTCGTGGATCGCGACCGCGAATATGCGGTTCTGCAGGCCGCCAACAGCGAGGGCGGAGAGCGCATGCTCCGGCGCGCTCACCGGCTGAGACTCGGCGTCGGGGTGGTCGGTTTCTGTGCCCAGACCGGACAACCTCGCATCGCCCTGGACGTGGGCACCGACGCAGTCTTTTTCAACAATCCTGATCTTCCTGAGACGCACTCCGAGGTAGCCCTACCACTCGAGGCGCGCGGCGAGACAATCGGCGTCCTCGACGTACAGAGCACGGAGACGGGCGCTTTCTCGGCTGAGGATCTGCAGGTCTTGACAGCGCTTGCCAACCAGGTCTCCATCGCGCTGGAAAACGCCCGCCTGCTGACAGAGGCGCGAGCCGCGTACACGCAGATGCAGGAAGTCTATAACGAGTTCACACGAGTAGAGTGGAGCCGGACCATTGCCCAGACGAAGCAAGCTGGTTTCCGTTACCAGGCCGGTCGCATCGAGTTGCTCGAGAATGCGTTGGAGAATCCAGAAGTCATTTCGGCGGTCGAGGCTGGCGAGGTGGTGGTCGAACAGTCCAATGGCTCGGCCGAGAGGCGCCCCGTTCTGGCGGTGCCGGTCAAGTTGCGCGGCGAGATTATCGGCGTTCTGCACATCGAATCGAGCGATCCAATCCGACAGTGGCAGGATGAAGAGGTCAGCCTGATACAGGCCGTGGCGGAGCGAGTGGCATTTGCGATGGAAAACGCCCGCCTCTTCCAGGATGCACGCCGCCGGGCTGCCAAGGAACGCTTGATTTCCGAGGCGACGAGCCGCATTAGCAATGCGTTCAACGTTGAGAATATCTTGCAGGCGACGGCAGAAGAGCTCGAGCGAGTGCTGGGCGGCTCCGAGATATCCATTCAGTTTCAAAGCAGGGAGCGATCGTGAATTCGATGCAGAACTCGCGCCCCTCCGACGCCACCCCCACCCGGCATGGCGCTCTATGGCTCTGGATTGCGGGACTGGCAACGTTACTCTTTGTGGGGTCAGAGCTGGTCGCCCTCGTAACAGGTCAAAGCGGCAAAGTCTGGGTGGTGCTGCCAGTCATTATCGCTGCGCCGATTGCCTTCTGGTTGATGAGGACGGGCAGACAGATTCCCGGAACCCTGCTCCTGATGATCGCCGTCGGAACCCAATCGATCCCGATGTCGTTCATCCAAAGAGGGCTTGGTATTCCGAGCGCGCTGACGGCCTGGGTCTTGATCAGCGGGATTGCCATTGCAACCCTGCCTCGCCAACATGTTGGACGCGTCATGTTGGCAGCCCTGGCTGTTTCCCTGGCAGCGATCCTGGTGGATCTGTTGGGCAGCCCGGCGCGACCGGCAGCCGAGCTGGTCGCAGGTCGCTGGATATTTTCTCTGGCGATGGTGTTGATCTTTGGCGTCCTCTTTACGAGGGAGCTCCTTGCCCTGGATATCCGTGCAAAGATCGTCCTGGGTATCCTAAGCACCGGGGGCCTGGCGTTGAGCGTTCTGGTGGCATTTGCTCTTTACCAGACCCAGCAGATTACATCTGCCCTGTCCACCCGGCTGGATCGAAGTGTGAGCCAGCTAGCGGAAGAACAGCTGATCAACACGGCCTGGACCGAAGCCAACCACGCGGATCAAGCCTTTGAAGATATCTCCAGAGAGATCCTGAACCTCTCGCAAAACTGGGTCCTGTTGCGAGGCCAGCCAAACGCCCTTGCGAAAGGGTCCTACTGGGACGCCAGTTCCAGGCTTGTAAGGTTTGATGGCGGCCAGTATGGCAATTTAGATAATGCGCCATCCTCTGTCTTTGTCCCGGCAGGGACGGCGCTGGACGATGCCGTAGTCCGAGACTTGAACATCTCTGCCTACCTTGATTTCCATGCCCCGGCCGTCTTGCAGGCGCATCCGTCCCTGCTTGCCATATATGCGATCGACACGCGCGGGATTACGCGTTATTACCCCAATATCGGCCTGGCTGCCCTGCTGCCGCCGGATTTTGACGCAACGAGCCGTCCTTACTTTACGATCTCATCGCCGCTATTCAACCCGGACCGCAAAGCGCGCTGGACGATCCCATACCTGGACGCAACCGGCGGCGGGCCGGTCGTGACAGTCGCAGTGCCAGTATACGATGGCAACCATTTTGCCGGTGTGGTCGCGGCAGACATGCAGCTCACACAGATTACCGAGCAGATCAACACGATCAAGCTCGGCGAGACTGGGTATGCCTTCCTGCTCGATGATGCGGGCCGTATTCTCTCTATGCCGCCTGCCGGCTTCCAGATGTTTGGCATCCGGCCCGAAGATCTCCGCAGCGAGGAGTTTTACAAGCAGACCCTCATCGGCTCAGGCAGCGCAGAGCTCCAGTCAGTGACGCGGCGGATGACAGCCGGCGGGAACGGGCTGCTGACCGTGGATGCGCATGGAGCGGATACATATATTTCCTTTGCACCGATCAGGACCAACGGTTATAGTGTGGCGCTGGTCGTTCCGGTCTCAGAATTACAGGGAGCGATTGCATCCGCGCGAAACCAGACGCAGCAACAAATCCGTTCTGCTGCCCAGCTCGCAGCCCTGCTACTGGTCGTGCTGCTCACGGTAGCCATAGTGGTCAGCCTGGGACTCGGACAGATCATCGCCGCGCCGATCAGGCGACTTACGAACGTAGCGACACAGATCGCCGGTGGAGACCTCTCCGCGCAGGCAACCGATACCAGCCCGGACGAGATCGGTACGCTGGCATCGTCCTTCAACATTATGACGTCGCGCCTGCGGGAGACTCTGGACGGGCTCGAGCAAAAAGTAAAGGAACGGACTGCCGAGCTGCTGGCAGCCAATGAGAAGAATGAGCGGCGCGCCCGGCAATTCGAGTCCATTGCTCTGGTCGCCCGAACGATCGGCTCCACTCGCGACCTCGATATTTTGCTTCCTCAAATCACGACGGTCATCAGCCGCGAATTCGGCTTCTATCATGTGGGTATCTTCCTGCTGGATGGTGCCAAGGAGTATGCGGTCCTGAGTGCGGCCAACAGCGACGGTGGAGAAATTATGCTGGCGCGTGGTCACCGGCTAAAGGTCGGTGAGACGGGCATCGTTGGCCATGTGGCCGCGACCGGTAATCCGCGCGTCGCCCTCGATACGGGAGCGGATGCCGTCTTCTTCAACAATCCGGATCTGCCGAATACGCGCTCGGAGATGGCGCTCCCCCTGCGTGCAGGCACGGAGATCATTGGGGCGCTCGATGTGCAAAGCACCGAGCCCAACGCGTTCTCGCAGGAGGACATCAGCATCCTGTCCACGCTTGCCGAACAGGTCAGTATCGCGATCCAGAACGCGAAACAATTTGAACAGACCAGCAAGGCGTTGAGCGAGGCGGAGGCGCTCGCAAAGCAATTCGTCCAGGCCGGCTGGCAACAGTTTACAAAGAACAAGCGATTAGTTGGCGTACGCCACACCGGCGCGCGGTCTACGCTGCTTTATGGCAAGAACGGCGACGCTCCCGAGAACGCTCCCTGGCAAAAGGAGCCAATCAACCCGAGACCCCGCGGTTCGTCGCTCTCGATTCCCATACGACTCCGCGGGGAGGTAATTGGAACTGTGGACGTCCACTCGCCAGATAACCGTCCGTGGGACCAGGATGAGCTGGATATTGTCGCGGCGATCCTGGAACGCGCAGCCATCGCTATGGACAACGCCCGCCTCGTGGAGGAGTCACAACGGCTCGCCTCCAAGGAGGCGAGGATTGGCGAGGTCACAGCCCGGATCAGTTCCTCCATCAACATGCGCAGCGTATTGCAGACGGCAGTGGAGGAGCTGGGGCGCGCCTTACCCGGTTCGGAAATCGTCATCCAGTTCCAGGCTGAACACAACAAGAACAAAGCGTCCCAGCCGCCGAGACCCTGAAACTATGAATTCCTTGACCCAATTTTTTGCCTCTACCGAAGACAAGGATCCCAACTTTGTCCGGTTGACGCGCAATATTCTCGTATTCACCCTGATCGCCACCGTGCTTTCGGCGGTTGCCGTAGCGATCACGGCCAACTCGCGCGCCCTGATCCTGACCCTCGCGGTGCTGGGCATGGCGAGTCTGCTTGAGCTTGCCGCGCTCCTCCTTGCGCTGCGCGGCAGACTGGCTCTGGCAAAGATCGTTGTGCCCGCGATTTTGCTCGTGGCCGTGACGCTCATTGCCGTGGGCACGAACACCATCCACGATGTCTCTGTGATGGCATACCCGGTGATCATCATCATCGCCACCCTGTTGCAGGGCAGACGTGCGCTCGTTGTGACGACTCCACTTGCCGTGGCAGCCATTATTTTCCTTGGCATCCTGGATATGACCGGGAACAGCAGGAGTCCCCTCAGCTCCAGGACCGGGCTGGACGACATTATCGCAGGCGTGGTGCTGGTCCTGGTCAGCGCAGGGATCCTCAATTTGGTCATCGGGCGACTGAGGACAGCGCTCGCCACAACCGAGGCAAACGAGCAGGCGCTGCTGGAAGCCAACCGTGAGCTGAAAGCCCTGCAAGCAACGCTTGAGCAGCGCGTCGAAGAAAGAACTGACGAGCTTACCCAGCGGGGCGTGGAGCTCGAATCTGCCAACCGCCAGATTCAGCGCAGGGCAGCCCAATTAGAGGCGCTAGCCCGGGTGATGAAAGCGATCACATCCGTGCGTGACCTTGGGGAGTTGCTACCCCAGATTGCCACGGTCATCAGTGAGAAATTTGGCTTTTATCATGTCGGTGTTTTCTTAGTGGATGAGGCGAATGCGTATGCCATCCTCAGCGCAGCAAACAGCGCAGGTGGGCAGAAAATGTTGGCCCGCAAGCACCGTCTGCGCGTGGGCCAGGAAGGGATCGTCGGGTTTGTCACGGCGACGGGAGAGCCGCGCGTTGCGATGGACGTTGGCAGCGACCCTGTCTTCTTCGATAATCCGGACCTGCCAGAGACCCACTCGGAGATGGCGCTGCCTCTCCGCATGCAAAAGCAAATCGTGGGCGCGTTGGACGTACAGAGCACAGAAACCGGCGCATTCACAGACGAGGACGTTCAAATGCTCAGCCTGCTGGCAGACCAGGTCAGTCTCGCGATCGAGACAGCACGCCTTTTCGATGAAACCCGCGTCGCCCTGGCGGAGGCCGAAGCCGTCAGCCGCCAATTTACACGTGAGGCCTGGTCGCGCCTCCCTGTGGAGCATAACTTGATCGGCTATCGCTACAGCGTTGCCGGCGCGTCGCCGCTGGCGGAGCCGGTCGATTTGCCAGAGAAGGCTCGGGGCAGGCAGGCGGATACGGGCCAAGTGGCTGTGCCAATCCAGCTCCGTGGCGAAACGATCGGGACGCTCGTGATTCAATCGCCATCCGGTGAAGAGCTGAATCAGGACCAGCTCGATTTGATCCGAGCGGTAGCGGAGCGCGTCGGTCTTTCCGCCGAGAACGCCCGGCTTTTTGAAGAAACCACACGGCGTGCCGAGCGGGAGAGACTGGTTTCCGACATAACTGGCAAAATACGGAGCAACGCCGATCCCCAGGCAATGATCCAGACTGCGATCGATGAGCTACGAAAAGCATTGGGCGCCACGCGTGTGGAAGTGATACCACAGGCGATACGGGACGGTAGGTAATGATGGAGCAAAGGAGAGGAACCATGGCTTTCACAATTGCGATCTCGAATGAAAAGGGTGGTGTTGCCAAGACGACGTCCACGCTGTCGCTGGGCGCGGCGCTGGCGGAACTGGACCATCGCGTGCTATTGGTCGACCTCGACCCGCAGGCGAACCTGAGTCTGGCGCTCGGGCTCGAAGGCGCCGATGTGGAGATCACCTCGGCAAATGTGCTGATCGAAAACGCGGCGATCAAGAGCGCGATCCGACGGACCGAGGTCAACAACCTGGATCTTGTCCCATCGAACTCGCGCATCGAAACCGCCGAGCAATTCCTGCCGATGCGCAGCCACTACATGTCCACGCTTCACAACGCCCTGCAATCGGTCCCGCTCCCCTACGACTATATTCTCCTGGATTGTCCTCCCGCCCTGGGAGCCATCACGCTCAATGCGCTGTCGGCCGCGGACCTGCTAATCATTCCCACGCAAGCCGAATATTTCTCTGCGTATGCTTTGCGCAACATGATGGGCATGATTCGGCGCGTCCGGCAGGTGAGTAATCCCAATCTTGCTTACCGGATTCTCGTCACTTTACTGGACCGTCGCAATCGGACCCATCGTAACATCTTCGAGCAGTTGCAGGCTACCTTTGGGCAGGGTGTCTTTACGACCGTGATCGAGATTGACACCAAGTTGCGCGAAAGCCCGATCGCTGGCGTACCAATTACACAATACCGGCCGACAAGCCGGGGCTCCCAGCAGTATCGGGTCCTTGCCCAGGAGTTAATCGAATATGCCAAAGAAGAAGCCAATCGACAAACGGCTTAAGAATCTATTCGAGGCTATAAAACCCGAACAAACTCCTGCGGAACTGAACCCCGCAGCGCCTACGCGCGTCCCCGAAGTGCCTGCGCCTCAGCCCCCGGCGGCTACGCCTGCCAAAGAGACACGGCAACCCGTCGAAGCAACGACCGCGGTCTCCCGCTCAGACTCTGCGATGTCCCTGGCATTCCAGACCGGGCAAGATTCCTGGGCGACATTACAGGTAGCCGCTGAAGGCGAAGAACGCAACTGGACTCGTGACGAACAGTTACTCGTGAAGCAGGTAGCGGATCAGCTCTCGCTGGCGTTGGAGAATGCCAGGCTATTCCAGGAGACCCAGGCGCGGGCGGAGGAACTCAGCGTTCTCAATGAGATGGCTCGCGAGCTTTCCACCAAGCTCGAAGTTTCGAACATTGCGCAAGTCGTCTATCGCTATGCCAGTCGCCTGATGGATACCAGCAATTTCTTTTTCGCCCTCTACGATGCCGGGAGCAAGGAGAAGAGTTTCCCGTTGGTTATTGAGGAAGGGCAGCCTGTTCAACTGGCGCCGATAAAGGTGGGAAATAGCGGTTTCACAGATTACATCATTCGCAACCGGAAGGCGGTATTCGCT
>DAITPI010000002.1:0-33503 GCA_036833655.1 Anaerolineales bacterium
AACACGCCTACCAACACACCGACACCAGTGCCGACGCAAACACCGCGTAGCACTCCAACGGAAGCGCGACCTCCATCGAATCCCCTGATCCCCTTTGCAGGCATCGTCCCGGTCACTGGCGGTGAGCTCCATGCCATTGCAGCCGGGATCGCGCACACCTGTGCGATCACGCCCGAGGGCGGCGTCCAGTGCTGGGGCAACAACGACTTCGGTCAGCTTGGCGATGGCACAAATAAGGGCAGCAACGTCCCGGTGGATGTGGTCGGACTGGAAGGCGGCACGACTATCGTTGCAGGCGGCAACCACACCTGCGTCCTGAGTGGTGGCAACGTCTGGTGCTGGGGCCAGAACGCGCACGGGCAGATCGGCGATGGCACATTGACGGATCGCAATATCCCGGTCCAGGTGCTGAGCAACGCGGTCGACATCACAGCGGGCCTGGAATACACCTGCGCCATCACCAGCTACGGACAGGTGATGTGCTGGGGCGCCAACGCCCAGGGCCAACTGGCAGATGGAACAAAGACCGACCGCAGCCGGCCGACCCTGTCTACATTGATCAGTGGCATTTCCAACCTCGACGCGGGCCAGACCAAATCCTGCGGCCTGACGAGCACTGGTTTAGTCCGTTGTCTGAGCAACGGCAGCGCCCAGGACGTCAGCGGACAGCCGGAGGCGAGCCTGGATGTAGCCGTCAACCGTTTCGGCTCTACCTTCGTGGCACTCAACGAGGCCGGAACACCCGTTACCTTCCAGGCTGGCAAGTTCAAGACCTTCAGCACCGTCACCAATGCGGTGGATGTGGATAGCGGCTTCGGTCACGTCTGCACCCTCCTGGCAGATGGCAAAGTGGAATGCTGGGGCTCCAACTACTACGGACAGTTGGGCAGCAACTCCCGCACCAGCAGCTCCGAGCCTCAGCCGGTCATGGACCTGGCGGGCGCCTGGCAGCTGGCCGTGGGCAAGTACCATGCCTGTGTCCTGATTACATCCAACATCCCCGGTCAGCGTGATATTCAGTGCTGGGGACTGAACAAGGATGGACAGCTTGGCAATGGCACGTATGACAGCAGCCCGGTGCCGGTCTTTGTGAAGTAAGAACCGGCGCCTGGAAATAAAACGAAACCCGTGGAGGTGACTCCACGGGTTTTATGATTCGGACACTCGACCAACAGGTGACTTCCTCTGCCAAACAGATTGATCAAAGTGTGCAGGATCATAGATCCATAGACCCGTCCGGCGCGCCAGCGCGGCAGCCCGACGATCAAGCCGATGATGAACGTCGTCAGGAACTTCATCAGGAGGAAGTTGCCCCAATCCATCGACGGAACTGCCGGAGCCACTTTTAGAATATAAATATCCGCGTACCCAAAGTGCCAGATGCCAAACAGCAGGGAGATTACCAGCCAGTGGAGCAACCCGGAGCCCCGAAACCCGGGAGTCTGTTCCAGTTTCGTCCATCCCCAGCCCCGAAAGAGTAATTCTTCAAAAATGGGAATGACCAGAGCCGAGTTGATATTGACGGCAAACTGGTCCGGCTGCAGGAAATAGGTGCTGACACCAGAACCACGCTGAGAGTGCCCAGCAGGATGCAGGCAAGCAGCTCCCAGCGTGGCATGGTTCTCCAATCGAGGCCAAGATCTGCTGCGGAGGGATGCAAGAAGATCAGCAAGCCGATGCCCAGCAAGCCAAATGCCACCATATCCATATATGCCCACAGAGGGGAGTCGGTGGCAGGCTGCAAAAGCCGCGACAGGCCGGCGATGATCAAACCCCGAACGATTTGAATGGCAAGCAGCAGTATCAGGAAATGACCAACTTGCTGTACGTATGTTCTCATGCCACGTTCCGGAAGGATGCGAAAAGCCCTTTCGAACCATCCCCAGGGTGCACCGAACCCGATTTCAGCGTGATGGCAAATTCTGCCCTTTGCGCGATTCTGGCCGTGGAATCCCTGCTGGGGAAGTGTCTAATTTCGTGGGCCTGTTGGATGGTCTCACCACGGAGCACACGCAGACCACAGAGAAAACCTTAAGAAAGCTCCGTGCGCGCCGTGTTCATTGGGGTGGACGTGCTTCAGCCCATCCATTTGGACACTTCCTGCTAGGGAAACATGACGTTGAAATCCCCAACGGTAAGCGGTACCCATGTTCCGTCAACGAGCTGGCTGGATTGCGCCAGATCGATATTCTCCAGGACAAGCTCTTCTCCCGGCTCGCGGCGCAGCGTACCGGTGAATTCGTACATCCGTTGCGAAACAGCCTGAAAGGAGGAGCAGGAGATTTTGCAGTAATCGCCGCCGCAGTGAAAACTGGACTCGGAGATCTTGAGCCCTGCCTCCTCATAAGGTACGCCGTACTGCGCGAGGTCATCCGGATCGATGGAATCATAAAGTGTCAGCCAGCCTTTCACGATGCCCTGTCCATAGCTCGGGTCGGTCGTGGGCATGCAGCCGCCAGCCATCCACATTTCCGCTTGCGAGGGATCCACCCAGAGATATGCCACTCCGCGGACGTGAACGGTCTTCCCCGCCAGTGAGTCAGCTTTCTGAACGACTTCCGCGACCGTGAGTGTCTTTTGCCCGCCACACGCTACGGTCAGCAGAATCAGAAGGGCTACCATCGCCCGCGATCGCATTCTGTGAAAGTTTCTCTTCATCGTATTCCTGCTATCGGGATGGCAATGATACTGGACAGAAATGAGATGGTGCCACCGATCATCGCTGCAAGGAGCACAGTCACAACCACGGCCAGGATGCCGTTCCAGCTCGCTTGCGTGACCAGAAAATTCGTCGCCCGGGCGGCAAGGGCAGCGAGCACGAGAATAACAATGCTCTGACAGGCAAGCGAGAGCCCCATCGCGGTCAAGCCCTGCTGCTCGCCGGCGCCGTTCACAGCAACCATTTGTAAGAGCATGGAGACGAGTGCAAGGAGGACCAGCAGAATAACGGTCAAGAGAGCAGAAACACGGGCAGATGATCTTATGGACATCCTATTCTCCGACAAGAAGTTCGTAATCTGAGGCTTCAATCAGTATATCAAAAAGCGACAGTCAGGTTCGCCATGGCTGTCGCTTGAGACCTGCTCACTTTATCTCACATCTTTACTGCACCGTGATCCGCGTATAGACCGGATATTGATTCCCATCCAGGTCTTCGATAATGAAGCCGACCAGGTATTCACCCTGCGCCGCGTAAAGCTGCTCCCACGTAAACGGATCTGTTCCAAAGGTGAGAGTTTCGCCGTTCTCGTACGCGATCTGTGTCCCGCCCGAGGAGGTCGGCTCAAACCATTTTTCCAGGATCGTGAACGTGTCGTTCTCCTGCGGGGTGATCTCGCGCGGCGCGCCGGTTTCGCCCTCCCCGCGGATGCCGAACACCTGCACCAGGTCTCCGTTCTGGAAGTACAGGCGCGCATTGACTGCCTCGCCCGAATCGGCAAAGGTGTAAATGCCGTCCACGGTATAGATGGCTTCCTCGGAGCTCACGCCGAAGCTCTCCGGTGTGAACAAAGCTGTAGCGCTCTTCTGCCCATCCTTGATTGCGAACACAATCGGATCCCAGTTGAACGACAGGGTAAAGTCGTTGCTCCAGGCGGGGTAGTAGACCCCGTTGACTTCGCGCGTATCCCCGCTTTCCAGATAATCTGTATCCAGCACCGCGAAGGAATTGGATGCCGTATCCAGGTAACCGGCGAACAGAAAAATGTAACCGATGTTTTCTCCGCTGATATCCACGCTCAGGCGAACCGGCTGCCCGGGCGCGGCGACGTTATCCGATGCCCGGATCTCCGAGACGGTGATGTTCCCCTGCCCCGGCGCGCGCACGGCAAATCCCTGAGAGGGGATCACCGGCTCACGGGTCTCCGCCTCGAAGCTCCTGTCCATGTAGTGGAACGCCAGGAAGTCATCCCACAGCGATTCGGAGGCGAAGCGGCTGGCGATGTTGGTATAGGACTGCGGTCCGGTAAGCGGGGAAGAATAAAGGGTCGAATTCGGGAAGTAGATCGCCAGCCCGGTTGAGCCCTGCTTGCGAGAGCCGTGCCGCTCGGCGATGACGGTCCGCTTCAGGTCCGCGACCAGCTGCGTCGCTGCTCCTTTTACATCCGGGTTGGAAGTGTTGTTTGCCACCAGAACGGCAAAATGACCGAGGTCGATGTACGCCGGTGGCACCTCGCGCCCGAAGATGCTCGTGTACGATTGTGCGTACCGGCGCGCTTCGGCGACCAGCCGCTGGTCTTCATTTTGCAGCATGTAAGCGAACTCGTTTGCGCTGTCCATCAGCCGGGGCAGGCTCTCGAGATCGATCGCCGAAATGGTGATATTCTGCTCGAGTTGTTTGACAAGCTGGTCCGCCGAGGCGGTGGTCTGTCCGAAGATGCCTCCCAGCGGTGAGCCCTGGCCCAGGAAATCGGCGCGGGCAGCCGGATCGGCGATGCGCTGGTCGCCGTCGATATAGCTCTCTACGATGAGCTTGCTCAGCTGCTCGCCGCTCAAATCGGGATTCGTGACAAGCTGCCCCAGAAACGAGGCATACGCCCAACCGAGCGCAGGCTCCGTTTCCTCGGAGGCAACCGCATAGCGAGCATGCGGTTGCAGAGCCGCCATGATCTCGAGCTGCGCCATGAGACAGGCATCCATGCCGACAATCTCGAATTTGTCGATCCCTGCCGCCGCGCGGGATGCGCGCAGCGCCTCGTCCAGCTCCATCAGGTAGATGTTATTGCCAAGGCGTGAGACCATCGGCGCCCGGGAGGAATCGTTGCCCTGGTGCGAGGGATCGCTCCAGCCGCCGGGCCAGCCCATGCCATGGTCGGAGAGGATCAGCACATATCTGTCGGCGGGAAAGTTCTGGACCGACCACTGGACGAAATCCACGAGCGACTGCCCATCGCCCATGTTGGCTTCGCCCAGCTCCTGCGCCACCTCAGAGTGGATGGCGTTCAGGTCGTTGTCCTGCGTTACATAGTAGCGGCGGGTGCCTGTCCAGTCCCCGTCGCCCCGGAACGCCCCGGCAAAGCGGTCGATCTGCGCGACGATCTTAACCCGGTCACTCGAGCCAACGCGCTCGGCCTCATTCAAATCTACAAAGATATCCTTCTCCAGGATCTGGTCGTCGGCATCCTGGTAGAGCATGATCGTCCAGGTCTGGCCAGCGCCCGAGGCAGCCACCGGCGGGGTGAAGTTGGATTCGGGCGCGGACGGGAGCTCCGCCTGTTGCGGTTCTTCAACGTACGGATTTTGATCGACGGGCTGATCGGAGCCCCCGCCGGTCAGATCGATTTGACCGTTGGAAAAGATAAAGAAGGCAACGATAAGAATCACAACCAGGATGGAGCCGCACCCCCCGACCTGTCTGCCGCGCGAGGAAAACCCTCCTCCGGAGGGACGCGGAAACCCGCCTCCCTGGGATGAAAAACCGCCCCCTCCGCCCGAACCTCCGCCGGTCTCGCGGCGCGGCGCCTCTGCCCGCCCGGTCGGTGGTGCGCCCTTACGGCGACGCTGTGCTTCGATGTTTTCTCGGCTCATACGATCTCTCCTTTGCTGAATGCTTCTGTGCGTTTCTGTAAATCTTGTCAGAATCCCAGGTAAGTGAAGGATTGCACTGTGAATTCAATATAGTGTGTTTATTTCTACAAGTGGCAAACCTTATTACCACTACTAGAGCCGAAGCTTACTTCATGCTTTTCCCAAGGACCTTCTTGATCTGCTGGACAACCAACTCAGGATCCTCCAGCTGCACGAAATGACCACTCGTCTCCGCAATGACCAGCTCACCCTGCGTTGAAAGTCCTGCCAGGCTCTCCTGGGTAGCGTCCCAGATGTCATCAGGTGGATAATCGTCCGGAGGCCGGACCCCGGCTCTGATCACGACCAGCGGAAGATCACCCAGAGAGGTGATACCCTGAGTCTGGAGTCCGCTCTCGTTCATCGCAGCGTATTCCTCGTAGATCGCGTTCCACATCCTGCCATCATAGTAGGCTGCTTTATACGCAGGCTGCAATTCCTCCGGTAACAACTTCGCCTGGAGCATATCTGCAAGGGGAAGGATGCCAAGCTCCCCCACCAGACGCACTTGCCCCAGGGGCGCAATGGTCTTGAGCGTCTTTGCCAGCGGCAGGGATTGTGCGATGACCTCAGGCGCCGGTGTGAACAAGTCCGGGCTCCAGGCTTCGATCAGGAGCATGCCAACGATCTGATCCGGATAGGTTTTCTGATAGAGCAGCGCCGCAGGACCCCAGAACGAGTGCGCCACATAGACAAAGGGACCTTCTTCCCCGGAATTGCGCAGCAAAGTGTGCAATTCGCCGACGATCTTCTCTGCTGTGCGCGGACTCGGGCCCGTCTCGCTCCAGCTATAGCCGGCGCGGTCATACGAACAGACCCGCGTAAAGGCCGCGATCTCGGGCTGCACTTTCTGCCAGTGAATGGACCACTCTGGCACGCCTCCTTCCAGGATCACGGTCGGGCTGCCCTATCCCGTGCAATAGAGGTGAAGGAAGCGATCGTCCACGTTCGTGAGTTGACCGGGCGGCAGGACCGTCCTCCCCTCCGATCGCTGCGCCAGGAACTGCCAGACCATTCCGACAGGGATCGGAATGACGAGCAAGACGAGCAGAATCAGCAGGAAGCGAATAATCCAATCTCTCGCGCCTCGACGGCTATGGGATGACTGAACTGTCGATCTCACTTTACCCTCCGCTTCGGACATACACGAATCTGCTACTCCGTGTGAGCGTAGAGCCGGTAGCGAATAAACCGCTCCCCCGCGAGCTGCACCTCCCCATCGGGTTGGAAGCCGAGACGCAGGATCCCCTTGACCCGGGTCCGCGTGGGTGGGAACAGGATCGTCACGGATTTGAACCCCATCTCCCCGAACGCCCGCCGGATGATCTCTTCGTAAATCACTTTGCCATAGCCCCAGTAGTCGGGGTGCAGGACCAGGCCGAGATCGGCGTCCCCCTCCTCCGGTTGCAGGCCGCCCCAGCCCGCGAAATTGCCGTCGATCACGAACGCCCAGGGACCATAGCCGTGCTCTGCCCACATCTGTTCTTTGCCGGCGATCCACTGCCTGCAGTCCTCCTCGTCGAATTTATCAGAGGTAAGAGGCATCTGCCGCCGCACCAGAGGATGCGTGTTGAGGGCAATGTACTCGGAGCAATCGATCTCGCCAAGTCGTTTGAATTCGAGCTTCATGAGAAACCCTCGTTACTGCCTATTTTTCCTATCCGCCGATCATGAACGATTATACCTTTACGCGACCTCCCCCTTCTTCCAGTTGCGCAGAGGAAAGGGATGAGGTATACAGGTAGACAGGTACGCAGTTTGCTTGCCTGCCTCTTTGCTCGTATACTTGTTTGCCAATTTACAGCTATTGATACGAAAAGATCGATTTACCAGGAGATTAACTCATGTGGCACGGTGGTGGTTGGTTTATGTATATGCGGTCGGGGGATGAAAAACCGAAGGTAACCCGGGAGCTCTTGTTACGCGTCCTCTCGTATGCCCGCGGGTACTGGTGGCATATTGCGGGCATGCTGGTGACAATCCTGGCGACAACGGGCTTATCCCTGCTGACGCCACTGATCTTCCGCAACATGATCGACGTGGTGATCCCCGCCAAGGATGTAAACCGGCTGCTCCTGCTCGCGGCGGCGCTGCTGCTCATCCCTGCGGTCACGGGCGTGATCAATGTCGTGCAGCGCCGTTTGAATGCTGCGGTGGGGGAAGGCGTCATTTACGATCTGCGCTCGGCACTCTTTGCCCGGCTGCAGCGCATGTCCCTGCGCTTCTTTACCAACACCAAGGTCGGCGAGCTGATGAGCCGCCTCAACAATGATGTGGTCGGGGCGCAGAATGCCATCAGCAATACCATCGTCAACATCGTGACCAACCTGATCGAGGCAATTGCGCTGATCGCGGTCATGCTGACGCTCGAGTGGCGGCTGACGCTCGTGAGTGTGCTGATCCTGCCGCTGTTCATCCTTGCCGCGCGCCGGCTCGGGACCGTCCTGCGCGACATCGCTCGCCAGGCGATGGAAATGAACGCCCAGATGAATGCCCATATGAACGAGACGCTCAATATCGGCGGGGCGCTGCTTGTGAAGTTGTTCGGTCGCTCGCCCGAGGAGGAAAAGCGCTTCCGGGAGCGTGCTGCCAAGGTGCGCGACATCGGCGTCCGGCGCGCCGTGGTCGGCTCGACGTTCTTCGTCATCTTCGGGCTGGTGAGCGCGATCGGCACCGCGCTGGTCTACGGGCTGGGCGGCTACTTCGTGATCACCGATGTCTTCACGGTGGGGACGATCGTGGCATTCGGCTCGTACCTGGGTCAGCTCTATGGGGCGTTGCAGGGATTGGCGGGCGCGCCGGTGGAATTTTCCACTTCCATGGTCAGTTTCGAGCGCGTCTTCGAAATCATCGATCTGCCCCAGGATATCGTCGAGAAGGAAAACGCCGTCGTTCTCCGCGATGTGCAAGGCGAGCTTGAATTCGACAATGTCACGTTCAACTATCGCGTGGACGAATCCATGCTGCTCAAGGACGTCAAGCGCTACGGGCGGATGGAGGATGTGGGCGCGGTGTTGTCACTGGCAGGCAAGAGCAATGGAAAGAAGAAAGAAGAAAGCGATGAGGATGTTGAGCCCCGCGAAGGATCTCAGGCGCGCGACATCGCCTTGGAAGACGTCTCCTTCACTGCCCGCCCTGGGCAACTGGTCGCCCTTGTCGGTCCGTCCGGCGCGGGCAAGACGACGATGACCTATCTCATCCCGCGGCTGTACGATCCCAGCGAAGGCGTCATCCGCATCGACGGGCATGACCTGCGCGACGTGACGCTCGACTCGCTGTCCTCGGCGATTGGCATGGTGACCCAGGAGACCTATCTCTTCCACGACACCATCCGCACGAACCTGACCTATGCCAGGATCGACGCGACCCAGGCAGAGATTGAGTCCGCCGCGCAGGCCGCGAACATCCACAATTTCATCGTGGACCTGCCCGATGGCTACGACACGATCGTCGGCGAGCGCGGCTACCGCCTGAGCGGCGGCGAAAAACAGCGCATCGCCCTGGCGCGTGTGATCCTCAAAGATCCGCGCATTCTTGTGCTTGACGAAGCCACCAGCCACCTCGACAGCGAGTCCGAATCCCTGATCCAGGATGCGCTGAAGCGGGTCATGGCAGGCAGGACGAGTATTGTGATCGCCCACCGGCTCAGCACGATCCTCGCGGCAGATTTGATCCTGGTGATGGATCGAGGCAGGATCGTGGAACGCGGCACCCATGCAGAGCTCATCGCTCTCGACGGGCTATATGCCCAGCTGTATGAGACGCAGTTCAAGCGAGAGAGGGTGTAATCATAGTAGACGGAAAGGAGACGGTCAGTTGTCGCTGACCGTCTCCTTTTTGCCGGCTAATAGAACCTCCCTCTATCTACCGCTGCATGCTCCTGAGCAGAGATCACTCAGATTTTGTGCTTCCGGGGCAAGGATATTCGAAAGTTCTCCTGCTCGCTGTTCGGAGTATTTCTGGATTTCTGTGGTTTCCACATCGAAAATTATGGCCTTCCTCAATCAAACGCGCGCAAATTCCTCGCGCCGTGCATTTGAGGACGAATGACACATGAATTTCGGGGGGATTGGTTATATGATTTCTGTGGTAGATAGAGATCCACGTGAGCCGTTGCCGCTTCACGGCTGAGCTGAGGTCGTCGTATGCAACAATCTGACCCGCTCATTCACACAAAACTACGTCTCCCCTCCATCCGGTCAAATCTCATTCCCCGACCGCGACTTCAGGAACCCATCGCGCAAGGGCTGCGCGGTCCGCTGACCCTGATTATCGCTCCCGCGGGTTTTGGCAAGACCACCCTGGTGGCATCCTGCATCGCGAGTTGTGGAATGCCTGTTGCCTGGCTGTCTCTCGATAAGGATGATAATCAGGCGCTGCGTTTCCTAAGCTATGTCATTGCTGCGCTGCAAGAGACGGACAAGACCATTGGAGGGGAAGCTGCACAACTGATGGCGGCGAGGCAGCAACCGCCAGAAGAAGTCGTATTAACCAATCTCATCAATGACCTGGATGCCGGCCGTGGGGACATCGTCCTCGTGCTGGATGATTACCAGTTTATCAGCAGTCATATCGTGCATGAAGCAGTGGCTTTTCTGCTCGAGCATTGTCCCCGTACGCTCCATATCGTGATCGTGAGCCGTTCGGACCCGCCGCTGCGATTGGCTCGTCTGCGCGCCCGCGGGCAAACGGTTGAGCTCCGCGCCGCCGATCTCAGCTTTACCGAGCCGGAGGCAGCTCAGTTCCTGAACGATAGTATGGGGCTATGCCTCGATGTCAAGTCGATCGCGACGCTGGCAGGGCGTACGGAGGGGTGGATTGCCGGCCTGCAAATGGCAGCTCTTTCCATACGCGACCGCCAAGATGTGCCCGGCTTCATCCAAGCCTTCTCAGGAACGAACCGCTATATTCTTGATTACCTTCTGGAGGAGGTCCTGGCTAGCCAATCGCCAAAAATTCAGCGTTTTCTCCTGTACACATCGATCCTGGAGCGCCTGACCGCTCCTCTGTGCGATGCGCTCCTTGTCGACGATGTAGACGCGAAGGGGGGAGGCGAAGGTGGAGCGCCGGGCTCAGAGCCGCTTTGCCCCGGTGGGTCAGCGTTCATCCTGGAATACCTCGAGAAGGCAAATCTCTTCGTGGTGCCCCTGGACGATGAGAGAATCTGGTACCGCTATCACCATTTGTTTGCCGACCTGCTGCGCACACAGCTCCAGCGATCCCTTGGGGCGCAGGGCGTCGCGCAATTACACGTGCGCGCAGCTGACTGGCATGGGCAAAAGGGATCGTTCGTAGAGGCGATTCAGCATGCATCCCTGGCCTCGGACGAGGAGAGGGTGGAGCACTTTATCGAACAGAATTACATGGAGCTGGTAAGTCGCGGAGAACAGTCCTGGCTGCGTTCCTGGACAAGAACGCTAAGCAAAGAACAGGTCTACCACCGGCCCTGGTTATGCATTTATGAAGCGTACAGTCATTCCTGGTTTGGAGAACTGGACCAGGCGGAAGTGTTGCTGGAGGCGGCCGAAGAACGAATCCGGTCTGACGTGTCGCTTCCGGACGCCCGGTCGATGCTGGGGCACCTTACCTATATCAAAAGCCGGGTGACTGCCCTGCGAGGAGACATCCCTCGAGCTATCGAGCTCAATCTTGCCGCTCGCGAATATTTGCCTGTCAGCAACCTGGCTCTGCAATTGGATCTGGGTATCACCCTCGGATATCTTTACTTCCAGAGTGGCGATTTCATCAACGCCAGCCGGACCCTCGACGAAACCATCCGGTCTGGCAGAGCCGCCGGTGCCGTCATCAACACAGTGGGCTCCTATTGCACGCTGGCAAGGCTGTATGCCATCCAGGGCCGGTTGAGTCAATCGTCTGAGCTCTATCGTCAGGCCGCAGATTGGGTCCATGAGATGGGTGGACAGCATCTGGGCGCATCCAGCCTAATCGAAGTGGGAATCGCCGATGTATTATGTGAAAGGAACGATCTCCAAGCGGCTGTGGCTCACATACAGCAAGGCCTGGCTCTGCTGCCCTGGTGGGGGAAGGCCGACGATTTAGCCCTGGCCCAGGTCACTCTGGCGCGTCTTCAACTCGGTCAGGCGAACACAAAGGCCGCGCTGGAAGCTTTGGAAAAAGCGAGACAGGTGATCCAGAGCAGCAGCCTCTTCCCGGAAGCGCCACATGCAGTGGAGCTTGCACAGGTTAAGCTATGGCTGGCGCAAGGGGATCTTCAGGCAGTCGCTGGCTGGGCTACATCCGTGGAGCAGCGCTTTGGTCAGCACGATGCATTCACGTTTGAGAATGAGATGACTCATATCGCCCGGGCGCGAGCCTTGATCGCCCTCCATAAACCGGAGGAGGCTATCCACTTGTTATCGCACCTGGAAGAGACAGCCCGTTCAGCCCACCGGATGGGCAGGGTCATCGAGATTTTGCTGCTGAAGTCGTTAGCAATGCAGAAGAGAGGCAATTCGACGGCGGCAATGTTGGCGTTGACAGACTGCCTGACCCTGGCGGCACCGGAAGGCTATGTTCGGATCTTTCTGGATGAGGGCCCACCCATGCAGAGGCTGCTTGCGCAGTGGCTTGCCCGGGCAGGTGCCAGTCCTTTGCGTGACTACGCCAGCCGTTTGCTCTCCCAATTCGATGCCCTGCCGCGTACAGGAACGCAGGAAAAGACGACGCTATCCGCCAGCCCGGCAGACCCCTTGAGCCAGCGTGAGCTGGAGGTCCTTCATCTTCTTGCCCTCGGCAAAACCAACCAGGAGATCGCCGGACAGCTGATTGTCGCTTGTGGCACCGTCAAGGCACATGCCGCCAGCATTTATCGAAAGCTGGATGTTAACAACCGGACCGAAGCCGTCGCTCGCGCCCGGCAGCTGGGTATCCTTCCCTGACGCTTTCCCACCCCGAATAACCCCAAAAATAACCCACGAATATCCCGTTTGGCAGATGCGGGACTTCTTGTCGCGGGCTATCGTAGAGATGGATACAAGGAGTAGCGCCATGCCAGAGTATTACGAGATCAAGCTGAGGGGTCATCTGGATCCCCGCTGGACAGAATGGTTTGCCCCCCTTCAGCTGACACACCTGCCTGGAGACGAGACCCTGCTGTGCGGATGGCTACCTGACCAGGCTGGGCTCCATGGCCTGCTTGAGCGGGTCCGCGATCTGAACCTGACCTTGGTCTCGGTGACCAGTGGTGTCTCCACACCAGAGCCCGAAAAGGAGGCGAACATGCAAAAGACGATCTTGATCATCGGTGGCACCGGGACGCTTGGAAAGCCCATTTCCCTCTGCCTGAACAATGACGGGTTCCGGGTACGCATCATGACGAGAGACCTCCAGAAGGCACGCAAAGCGTTCGACAACTCGTTCGAGTTTTTTGCTGGCGATCCAACGGATGCCAGTTGCCTGGAGGAAGCACTCCATGGTTGTTACGGCGTGCATATCGGTCTACCTACCGAGGTGGAACAGCAAGTCGCGGAAGCGGTCGCGAGGGTATCCCTACGGCATGGTATCGAGCGGATCTCCTACATCTCGGGCAGAACTGTGTCTGAAGAGAATCGCTGGTTTCCGATGGTGAATCGGAAGTTCCTGGCAGAAAAAGCCATTCATGAGTCAGGCATTCCTTACACCATCTTTTGCCCGACCTGGGTGATGGAGATTCTGCCGGTGTTCGTGAACCAGGGTCGCGCCACCGTTTTTGGTAAACAGCCCTGTCCTTACCACTGGGTCGCTGCGGCAGATATTGCCAGGATGGTTTCCACGGCCTATCGGCTGGAAGAAGCTGCCAATCAGCGTTTTTTTGTTCTTGGACCCGAGCCGATTTCTATGCACGATGCGTTGAGGCGCTATTGTGCGATTTTCCATCCTGATATCAAGAACGTAACAACCATGCCTCTCTGGCTGGTCAGGCTGCTGGCAACCCTGACGGGCAATCAGGGCCTCAAGGGGGCTGGAGAGATGATGGCCTATTTCGAAAACGTCGGCGAAACCAGCAACAACCCTGCAGCGGATAGCTGCATGTTGGGGGCGCCCACGATTACTCTCGATCAATGGCTGGAAATGAAGATGCAATAATCAACCTGAAAGGAAATGATGGAAAGAAGCAAAGATGCTAACGAATGGTAAACCCTCATCACAAAAGAGTTTTGCCTGCGAAACCTGCTCACTGAGAAAAAGTCTGAAGCCAATCCAAAAACGCTCGTGGCGCGGCTGTGGCGCTGGCACACAGGTTGTGTTCCTGATTTCCGCTACAGTTGTATTGATGCTAATCCTTGCTTCCATGTTTGCCTTGCGTGTCCCGCCGAGGAACGAAGTTCCGTCTGATTTTCTAAACACCGCTGTTTCGCGGTAAGGAGAAAGAAATGAAAACTCTGATGGCCGGCTCAAATGGGATGGTCAGTGTCGTGCCTGCTCGTGGTGGAGGGGTTCGCGCCTGGCAGCGTTGGACACCATACGCGGCGGTTGTGTGGTCACTGGTCTACGCTGCTCTGGGGGTGTCCTGGGCGGTGAGCGGGCGTGGGTTTCCTTATGCGCCCGAAACTGAGTCCGACATCATGGGGCCGCTGCTGGGACGGTTTGGACCGGGCGCAGCCTGGACTGTCGTGATGCTGGCCGGGATTCCTGCAGCGGTTGTGGGAACGGCGATGCTGCGCGGGCTGCGAGACAGGGTACTCCGACCTATCCTCATCGCCGCCGGAGCACTGCTCGCCGGGGCACTCCTGCTGCTGATGACCAGCCTCGCCATGCTGGTCCAGCTGGGCTATATGCCTTATGGCATCCTGAGCCTCCTCAGCGGCGCCGAGTTCGGTCAGACCTATCTGGAATCGTTGACGCAATGGGCAACGATCCATCAACTGTTGTGTCTTATCGGCGGGTTTCTCTGGCTGGGAGCTACTGTCAACTACAGCCGCCGGAGCGGGGACGCTTGCCTGTATTGTGGCCGCCGCGACGGCCACGAGGGTTGGCAGGCTCCGGGTCAGGCCGCGCGCTGGGGCCGGGTTGCCGTGTACGTGGCGATGGCGGTGCCAATCTTCTACGCCTTCACCCGTTATGCCTGGGCACTGGGGATTCCCTTGGGGATGAGCGAGAGATACCTGCGCCTCGGGCAAGAGCGCGGGATGTGGATCTCGGGACTCTTCCTGGCGACCTTCGGCCTGGTGGGCGCGCTGCTCATGCTCGGACTGGTGCAGCGCTGGGGCGAGGTATTCCCGCGCTGGATGATCGGTCTGGCTGGACGCGAGGTCCCTACCGCGCTGGCGGTCGTCCCGGCCGCTCTCGTGTCGGTTCTGCTGATCGTGGGTGGCATCGGGATTTGGTCCGACATACCCCAGATGATCGCCGCATTGGCGGCGGGTGGGACAGAGGCTGTCGGATCCATCGGGGAAGTCATGGTCTTCCAGCTCGGACCCACCTTGCTGTTCCCCGTCTGGGGGATAGCGCTCGCGGTAGCAACGTTGGGCTACCACTACCGGCGGCGCGGCCCGTGCGGCGTGTGTGGTCGTGGCGCAGCGTCTCCAGGCAATCGCTCGCTTACGCGCCCCACTGCGTAGTAAAGTCCCCTCTCATATTTCAAACGCCGCGGTTTCGCGGTAAGGAGAAAGAAATGAAAACTCAAACCGTTGTTTCGAAAAAGAAAATACTCGTGTCCAACTTGTCGGAGCCCCTTGGCGGCGCGACGACTGCGAAGATCGATGTCGACACTGCCTCTGGCAACCTGATGATCGACACGCTCACCGGAGGTGAGCCCGTGCTGGCAAATGGTGCACTGGAATACGTTGAGAATCAGGCTCTGCCCACCCGGACGGTGGACATGCACAACGAACAGGCTACCCTCACGTTGAAATCGACCAGTCTCGGTCGGCCCTGGTTCCGCTTGCCCTGGTCCGCCTGCAACGCGGCAACCAACTGGCAGATCCACCTCAACCCTGATGTGCAGACGGACATCACTGCTCATAGTGGCGGCGGCAACGTCAGGCTGGATCTTGCCGGCATGAACCTGACTCGTCTTGCGGCCGACAGCGGTGGAGGCAACCTGGATGTGATTTTGCCTGACAACGCAGCCAGCTTGAGCGCCACTGCCAAGACGGGCGGGGGAAATGTCACTGTCGAGATCGGTCACGGTACCACGGGCAGCAACATCCTGAATGCCACCAGCGGCGCGGGCAACGTAGAGGTGCGCATCCCCGGCGGCCTCGCGGCGCGTATTCACGCAACGAGCGGCATGGGCAAAGAGATCATTGATCGGCGATTTGGCAATGTTGACAAACACGCCTACCAGTCGTCTGACTTCGATCGTGCCGTCAATAAGATCGAGATCACGATTCAAAGCGGCGCTGGCAATGTGATCGTCAGCACCATCTAGAACCCGGCATCGTCGATCGGGTTGGTGTTCCGCGCTAAGGAGAAGAAATGAAAATACTGATCTCCGGTTCTCATGGCATGATCGGGTCTGCCGTGACCCCTTACCTCATGGAATGTGGCTATCAGGTCTCGCGCCTCGTCAGATCCAAGCCCGGACCGGGCGACGTCTGGTGGGATCCTGACCAGGGGGAAATCGATTCCTCCAACCTGGAAGGCTTCGACGGAGTGGTGCATCTAGCCACCAAATCCTGGCCCATGCGCTGGACCACGAAAGCAAAAGACGAGATACGAGCCAATCGTCTGGGCACCAACCGTCTGCTGGCCGAGTCGCTGGCTCGATGCGCTCACAAACCCCGGGCGCTGATCTGTGCTTCCGGGATGGGCTATTATGCTTCCTCTGGCGAGGAGGTTCTCACGGAGGATTGCCCCGCCGGAACCAGTTTTCTCGCCAGACTTCAACGAGATGGCGAGGCGGCTACCGTTCCCGCGAGCGAAGCCGGAATTCGGGTGGTACACCTGCGAATTCCGCCGGTGCTAGGCGGTCCTACCTTGCTGCGGGCGGGCTTCCAGGCAGGCAATGGCCGGCAGTGGATGAGCTGGATCGGGCGGGATGAACTGGCTTTCATCGTTGAGTTTGCCCTGGCGAGCGAAGGTTTGTCCGGCCCGGTCAATGCCGTCAGTCCCAACCCGGTGCGTAGCATTGAGTTTGTCCGGATCTCGCGCGAGGTTCTAGGGCAACAGCAAGGAGCCTCCATGCCCGCGTTTCTTGCGCGCCTGGTCATGGGAGAGATGGGCGAGGAATTCTTGCTGGCCAGCCGTCGGATGCAGCCGGCCAGGCTGCTTGCTGCCGGCTACCGGTTCCATTTCCCAAGACTCAGGGATGCCCTGTGTCATGAAAAAGATCGTCTGAATGCCGGCTTGGCTTCCCACTCTGTTGACAAAACACCGGCCCTTCAGAATTAAGAAAGGAGTCGTAACCATGAACAAAAGAATATTCCTTTTCGTATCCTTGCTCCTTGCCACGTCCCTACTCACTACATCTTGCTCTCTGCCCGGGAGCGGCGGGCTCGGTGGTGGCATCCCCGGCTCGGGCAATGTTCTGACGGAGACAAGAGAACCGGGTGCTTTTAGCGCCATATCGATTGAATATCCAGGAGCCGAAGTGATCGTTCGGCAAGGCGACAAAGAGACGGTTGAGGTCGAAGCGGACGACAACCTTCTTCCGCAACTTTCCACAGACGTGGTCTCCGGGACACTCACGATCAAGAATGTGGAAACGGACTGGAAGAACATGGTGAGCCCCTCCAAGCCGGTCAATCTCAATATCACCGTGAGGGACCTGACCGCGATCATCTTATCGGCGCCGGTAGGCGACCTGCGAGTGAACGATTTGCAGGCGGACACATTCCAGCTCGTGGTGAGCGGCGGTGCCCGGGTAAGGCTGAACGGGATCCAGGTCCACCTGCTCGACAGCGTGTTGAGCGGCGCAGGCGATATCGAGGCCAGTGGAACGGCGGATGAGATCAAATTGGTCCTCAGCGGGTTAGGGGATTTCAACGCAGCCGATCTACAGAGCAAGAAAGCAGACATCGAGCTGAGCGGTATGGGTGGCGCCACGGTGCGAGTGGAAGAAGAGCTCGCGGCAACGATCACAGGCGCCGGCTCGATCCAGTACTTTGGACATCCTCATGTCGAGCAGAGCGTCAACGGTGCCGGATCCGTCAAGCCAGCCGAGTGAGCTGCCAGCCTCTAATCAAGATAGCGGCTCGGAACACAGAAAAGGACTTTCTTGGAAATCCATTTGGTGTTATCTCACCACACTTGCGACCAATGCCATCGGCCAGGCAAAGACAGCAATACCGACAAGGGAAGCTCGCCACCAGGCGAGCTTTTCGATCGCCTGTGTGGCAATCGCCACGTTCACTGCCACGAGGCCATACAGTACAGTGTATTCCAACGGCATAAAATAGGTCAGCATCGTATCGACGGCCGGTCCAAATTCCCCCTGGAGGCCCCGGGCGATATAGGCCCAGAAGACGTCAGAAAACAAGGCGTCGATGAAGGCAGCAATCACCCAGATGGTGAAAAAAGTGAAACCGGTAACCCGGAGATAGGTCTCGTAGCTTTGCTTGCCCCCCAGCAGGTTTGCGAGCAACCGGGCGGTGCCACCCATCAGCATCCAGAGTGCCAGCGCAAACGGCAGCATGATCGCTGCCTGGAAGCCACGGTAGCTCTCCGCAGGGAGATTGAAGAATGGCAGCATCACGCCTTCCCCCCAGTGCTCGACCCAGATCGCCAGCTTTTCCGGAGGCGGTGGATAGTCATGATCCAGGTAGGACTTGAAAAAGAGCGACCCGTAGATAATGCCAAAGGCGATCACCAGCGTGGCGACCGGCTTCAGGCTCGCTTCCGATGCCAGCTCCCTACCGGTCCGCGCAGGGTGCCTCAGCATGCCGCCCATGCCATGGAACATCGACGTCAGCGTGCTCATATTGATCCTTCCACAAAGAGTATAGCACCCGGCGCGAGGCAGTTCAATCGGGACCGGGTGCCATGCGGCGGGGGCCGGCTAACCTCTGCCGCTACGGCGTGCAATTCCAGACAAACGTGGGCTTGTCCCTGGAATATGGGTATTCCGGCGAATCGAAAGACGTTCCCACCTGCGCGCTCTCTGGCAGGAAGACAAAACGCAGTTCCTTCAAATCAGCAGTGAGCGGGATATCAAACCGCAGCCAGGCATCCTGCTCGTGGTCGGGGAAAAGCACGGGACCCAGGGTCGTATAGTCCGCATAGTCCTTGCGGTGACCATAAGCAGGTTTTAGCTCAATGGCGGCGTAGAGCACGCTGAAATGCTCCGCTGCCGGGACCTGCAGCTCGATCTGGCCTGTATTCTTCAGGTGAACTTCCACCCACAGGAATTTCTGCCCGGCTGGCGGAATCCTCGTTGAGCCGTACTCGGTCTCATACTCCTGGGTGATCTCCAGGCGGCCCAGGCTCGCCTGCAAGCTCTTCCAGGTAATCGTATCGCCGGGGGAAGATGGCGTGGGCAACACGATGGTGGCTGTAACAGCCGGCTGTTGAGTCACCGTCGGGGTTACAGCCGCGGACGGAGAAGCGGATGGACCTGCCGAAAAGCAGGCGCTCAGGATGAGAGGCAGGGTAAACAAGATGCTTGATGTTTTTCTCATAGCTGCATTGAAATCCATCCAATTTTAATACGCAGGAAAGACCATGCCGTTTCCCTGAAATATTGCCTCTGGTCTAGTGATTCCGCCGGTCAAGCCCTGTAATCCTCTCGCTTAGCTTCCATAGCCGCTTAGCCAGGGCCTTATCATAAGAAATGGCCGACGATAACGCCGGTTCGCGCCTGACAAAGTATCCTCCGGTGATACCTTCCACATCGGGCGACGTGGCGAGGTAAATCGTGTTATCGGCGCCTTGCTCCGGGGTGAGCGAAATCCGTTCGATGAACCACTTGAAGAGGGGTCCAAGAATACCAAAGTCCGTTTTGAAGATGTCCGTACCAACACGGCCTGGATGCAGCACGTTGCTAGTGACGTGTCCGTGCCCGAGCCTGCGGGCGAGCTCATAGGTAAAGAGGATGTTCGCCAGCTTGGAGCGTCCGTAGGCCCAGAAGCCGAAATAGAACCGGTCCATGTTCAGATCGTCCAGATCGAGCTGTCCGTGCGTATGAGCGTTCGAAGAGACGTTGACAATGCGCGCGGATTCACTCTCCTGGAGCCGGTCGAGCAATAAATTCGTCAGAAGAAAGGGAGCCAGATGGTTTACGAGAAGAGTCTTCTCCACGCCATAGACGGTCCGGTGGCGCCGATTGAAATAGGCGCCAGCATTGTTGATCAGAATATCCAACCGGGAGAACCGCTGCCTGAATCCGTCTGCGAGCTGCCGCACCTGCTCGAGATCACCGAAGTCTGCGAGTAAGGCATAAATCGACTCGTTACCGGTCCGGGTAACAATCTGGCTGACAACCTCCCTTACTTTCGTGGGATTTCGCCCCACCACGATCAGCTCATATCCCTCGGATGCGAGGGTAAACGCAGCGGCTTTGCCAATGCCCGACGTGGCTCCCGTGATCAAACAGATCCGTTTTTGGTGATTCATTCGATGGAATTCAGCCTGTCGCGTTACGTGTCCGAGTCACGGATGTGAGGAGGGGCGGAAATAAGTCTGGAAGCAATCGACAGTCCCCGTCCTGTCGGTGATCGTGCGAAAGCTCTGCCAGACCAGAGGCGAAGCTCTTTTCCCGACGAGACTCGATGTGGGCATGAGCGTCGAGGCAGGGAAGGCGTTCCATCGGAGCGCCTCCAATGCTTCGAAATATTATATCCCGCTCGCGGACGAAATTCGCAACGCAGCCGGGCGCATTTGACCTCTCCCCAGCATGTCAAGAGTTCATTAGAATAAAAAGGCCGTGAACCTGGATGACAAGGAATGGATTGAACGCGTAGCCCGTCAGGATCAGAGCGCCTTCGTCGCCCTGTATGACCGCTACGCCAGCCGGGTCTATACCCTGGTCCTGCATATGGTCAACGACCGGATGCTGGCGGAAGAAATCCTGCAGGAGGCGTTTCTGCGCGTCTGGAGACATGCTGATCAATATGACGCTGCCCGCGGGTCCCTGCTCGTCTGGCTGTTGACGATTGCCCGGCGCACGGCCCTCGAGCGCCTGCGCTTTGAATCTCGCCGTCCGGCCTTGGCAGATGGGAACGAGCCAACGCCCCTTTTAGAGAGTCTCCCTGAACCAGAAACCACGTCAGAGGAAGCGCGCTGGCGGAGCCTCTATCTGGCAGTCCAATCCCTGCCTGAGGAGCAGCGCAAGGTGATCGAGCTGGCTTACTATCAGGGCCTGAGCCAGAGCGAGATCGCGGAGGAGCTTGGCATCCCGCTGGGAACCGTTAAGACGCGTCTCCGCACGGGAATGCTCCATCTCCGCCAGCAATGGCTGGAGGAGGAAAACGATTCTGCGAAATCCAAAATGGAGCTTAACGGCATATTAAAGAATAGAAAGAAATGACTCAGGAACCCCATGACTCTTTCATCGAAAACATCCCGGCCTACGTGCTGGGCGCGTTGAGCCGCGAGGAAGCCTCCGAGCTGCAGACTCACCTGGAAACCTGCGAGGTCTGTCAGGAGGAGCTGAGGCGCTTCCAGCAGGTGGGAGACGGCTTGATGGCTGGGATCTTCCCGCGGCAGACGCCTCCCGCGAGCGCCAGGCGGAAACTACTGGCAGCGTTGGCGGAAGAGCGGACCCCACAAAAAATCAGTTGGGGGTTCAGACAGTTTGCTTTTGGCGCCGTGGCGCTGTCGCTGCTGGCGATGAACCTGGCCGCCTTCCTGCAGATCCGGGATCTGCGCCAGCAGCAGACTCAGCTTGCCAGTCAGGTCGAGAAGAATCACACTATCCTGGGGATGCTGACAGCCAGCACGGAGATCCATCCCATCAGCGGCGATGGCCTGTCAGGGAACCTGCTCCTGGATCGCCAGAAGAACTTGTCTTATCTGCTAGTCTGGAACCTGACCAGCCCGCCGGAGGACCGCGTCTACCAGATCTGGCTGGTCAGCCCCGGGGGAGAGCGGATCGACGCCGGCGTCTTCTATCCGGAAGGAGACCGCCCGTTGACCTCCACTCCACTGATCACCTCCCGGAGCCTGGATGAGTTTGTGGGCATGGAGGTCACCATCGAACCTGCAGGCGGCAGCGATGCCCCGACAGGCGAACAGATCCTCACCGCCAGTTATTGATCCCCGGACGATAGGAGACCCGGCGTTCGCCGGGTTTTTGATTCCCGTTTCTCAACCTGGTAAATCCAATTTCGCTCCCCGTGGCATATTTAACTATGGAGAATGCCAATCACATGCCCGAAAGGAGAGAATAGAATGAAATCCAAGTTCCTTATGAGCGCTGTATTGGTCATCACTCTCACGCTGGCGGCTTGCGCGCCGAAAGCCGCCGCACCCACCAGGAAAGCCGGGGCCGCCACGTCCGCTGTCCCGGCGGCAAAAGCCACAGCCATCCCCACGCAGATGCCAAAGAGCTCGCCAACGTCAAAACCGGGACCTACCCCTACCAGGGCAGCAACCCCCACTCCCACGCCGGGGACCGCGGCCAAAGCCCCGGTAACACCCACCGTGGGACCCGCCCTGATCAACGACATCCTGGTGAATAACCAGGCTGTGAAGGATGGCGCGGTGCTGATCGGCGAAGTGGATGCGCTAAAGCCCGGTTGGGTGGCCATCTTCACGGACCAGAACGACCAACCTGGCACGCTGCTCGGATATGTGGCGGTCCCGGAAGGCACTTCGAGCGATGTCAAAGTCACAATTGACGCTGCAAAAGCCAGCAGCAAGATGATTGCCATGTTGCTCGTGGATGCCGGTAAGATGGGCACCTTCGAGTATCCCGGTGCGGATACACCCGCCAGGAATGCCAATGTCAGCACGAACGTGATGGCGATCTTCAGCAAAACGGGCGCTTCGTCGCAGTAAGCGCGGCGTCTTCTCCTCCTCACAAGGCAGCCCCCGGCGATGAGCCGGGGGCTGTCGAGTCAGCCCCAGCATGCGGACTTGTCTGCTGCGATCAGAGCTGCCTTGGCACTCAGCTTCTATTGCGTGTTATCACCGGTGACGCCACCTCATCTTCATATATCTGTCTCCCCGTTCCAACTCTTCCAGCATTTGCATCAGGCGTTTTTGTATTGTCTCTTCACGTTTCGCTCGTGTGATCCAGCCGATGTAATCGTTCTGCTGGTAGTCGGGCCTGGCATGATAGGCATCCAGCAGGTTGCGTTCTTCAAGCGCTCTCAGGATATATTCCGGCATGCGATGGCGGGGACGTGTCAGTGACATAGGGTCCCTTATTCCGGCAGGACGGCGATGGCGTCCATCTCTGCCAGAAAATCCGGGTGCGCCAGCCCGGCGACGATCGCCACTGAGATTGCCGGAGGCTTGGGACGGTTTCCCCAAATCCGTTGAAAGACTTCAAACCCTTCCTGGAGGGGCTGCCCCTGCACCACGTACAGCGTCCATTTGACAACATGCTCCAGGCGGGCGCCCGCGGCGGCCAGACAAACCTGGAGGTTGGCATAAATCTGCTCCGTCTGCTTCTTGAGATCCCCCTTGCCAACGATCGCGCCGGAGGCGTCCACGGCATTCTGCCCACCAACGTAGATCGTCTTCGCGGGTCCCGTCACAACCACGACATTCGTAAAAGCAGGATTTCGATGCAGGCCGCGGGGATGGATAAAGTTCACCTGCCCTTTCGCACGAGAAGTTTCACTCATCGTTTATTTCCTTTCTAAATCATGTGTATAGCGGAACAGAATACAGGCAGCAAGATGTGTTGTCAACACCGAAGTCACCCGTAGGGCAGATTTTGAACCTGCCGGGAATTCCCTTGAGCGTGTTTGACTTATAGCCAGCCGACTATCTTGACAAACTTACTGACTAGTAAGTAAAATTGGATCACAATGGTCAAAATCGAGAATTCCAAGCGGACGATCCTAAACATGGCGGAAGACCTGCTGCAGTACAAAGGCTTCAACGGCTTCAGTTATGCACATATTGCCAGTGAGCTGGGGGTCAGGAATGCTGCCATTCATTATCACTTCCCTACCAAAGAGGATCTGAGTCGCGCAGTGATCAAACGCTACCGGGACCGCTTCCAGCTCTGGATCAACAACTCGCGGGTCCAAGACCTCGCCCCTGAGAAGAAGCTGGACTGGTTCCTGGGCATCTACAATGATATGCGCGTCGACCAGGGCAGGGTCTGCCTTGTCGGTTCGATGGAGGTGGAGTACAACACACTCCCGGAGGGCTTGCAGGCAGAAGTCGAAGCGCTTCATCGGGAGCTCCTTGCCTGGCTGGAGACCATGCTGGCAGAGGGAAGGGCAGCCGGCGTCTTCCAATTCCACGGTGAGCCCGCCAATAAGGCAGCCTTGTTGCTATCTACTCTGCAGGGCGCACTGCAGATGGCGCGCGCCCTCGGGACCCGAAAGTTCCGAGAGGTGATCGAACAATTGAAATTGGATCTTCTGGCATGATTTCTCGGTCCGCAAAACTTACCAGGTAGCGAGTATTTTCATAAGGATGGTGTATGTCAACTTTATCGGCCACCAGTGAATCTCAGGCAGTTCTGAAACGTGTCTATCGAGCCTTTTTTAGCCCGGGGCGATATGACGTCAAATCCGCAGACCAGACCATCCTGGATCGAGGCGCTACTTACCGGCTCCCGTTCGAGGGCGGCGAGCTGGCCCTCACGACCTGGGGCGAGGGTCCCGCTATTCTGCTGATGCACGGCTGGGGCGGCGCACGCGCCCAGATGACCGGCTTCGTCGATCCGCTTCTGAAAGCAGGCTATCGCGTGGTTGCATATGACCAGCCTGCCCACGGCGAATCGGATGGGAAGACGACCAACCTGCTGGAGATTGCTCCGACCATGGATTTGATCGCAAAGCGCGAGGGTCCCTTCCACGCCGTAATTGCACATTCGTTTGGGACATTGATCACATCCTATGCGCTCGTTCAGCGCAAATTCCCACCTCCCGCGCGACTGGTGTATTTTGGTGCCTTCAACCGGCTCATGGACTCGCTGCCGCGTTTTCAAGCTGTGGCAGGCGTGCCGGATGAGATCATGACAGCGCTGCGCCGCATGATGGATGCGAACTTCGGGCGCAATGTCCTGGAATCGATTGTGAATGCAGCGCTCGTTCCGCAGATCGACATCCCCGCCCTTATGTTCCATGATACAGCGGACAACGTGACCCCCGTGGCAGACAGCCGCGCCATCGCGCGCCTATGGCCAGGCGCCCGGTTGATCGAGACAGAGGGATTTGGTCACCGGGGTGCGCTACAATCTGCAGTCATTCATGCCGAGGTTGTGAAATTTCTCAACACCGATGCTCAGATCTAATGCCAAGACAAAAACAGGTGGCTCGAGTTTCCACCTGTTTTTCCTTAGCTGCAGGCTGTACGGCGACGCTCCAAGGCTGCACCAATATCCGTAGGTTGGTCGGCCTGGCGTCTCATGACCTCGAATCGGTAGCGGGACCGTCCGCGTATGATCAGTAACCCACCGAGCAGAAAGACGATCAGCGTGCCGCCGAACACCGCGGGCCAGAATGGGGTCGAAGGAAGCCGCGTGGTCGCCTCTGAGACGGCCGCCGCGATCAGTCCCACATAGGACCAGTTCATGAACTCATAGTGCAATTCGAGCCAGCGTCCCTGGGGGAGGCGTAGATAAGCTGTGCCGAGTCCTGCTATCAGCGTGATCAGACTGGCGAGCGCGGCGGCATGAAAGGGCCCGAAATGACCCGTCAGCCGGTATATGAACAGGGCAGAAATGTTCAATCCCAGCATATTGAAGAAAAAGGCATAGCCGAACTGCTTGTGAAGCCGTGTCCCTTTGCGCGCCAAAAGGACGCACAGGCCGAACAGCAAAGCCGAAATCGCCGTACCAATATGAAACCCGGATAGAAATGGATACATAGTTCTTTACATCCCTGATAAACGAGTTGGGTGATTTTATCCGCGGTGGGAACAGAATACATCCCTCCACAGGAGGGTCTTGCAGATCGCGAGTTTCTAGAGCGCTACTTGCAGCGCAGCGGCATGACCGGCGGCTTCCACTGCTCCGGGCTGACACCTGGCGCGGGGTAGCCCCAGGTGTTGCCGCCAATGTCGCCTCGCCCCGTGAAATGCCGGACGATCAAACGATGCAGCATGTCCATGTTGCACATGATGCCATGAAACCCCGCCACGCCCGCGACGACTTTGTCCTGCACCTCCCAGTAGCCATAGTCGTCAGGCGTCACGCAGACAATGTTTTCCAGCGCCAGGAAGTTGGGTAAAGCCGATTCGAAAGGCACCGTGCCATCTCCGGTCCAACGCCACTCTTCGGGATCCTCGTTGTTCTTGCGCCACAGGTTCAGGCGGTACTTGGAGCTGAGGTCGAACATGGGTCCGCGATCGGTCTTGGCGATCCGCATCCGCACACGGGTCTCGGAATCGACGCCGACGACACACAGCCAGTCCTCCGGCTGGAGACTGGTTTTGGAAAGCCGGAAACGGTCGATGCGGTTCCGGTAGGCACGGGCTGCCTCCAGAAATTTTGCGAAGAGCTCCTGCGCCTTCTCGTTTTGCTCTGCGACGAATGTCATCTGTTTCTGCACGTACGCCAGCACGGAAGCCACGACACTCAATTGCCACAGCGCCGGGTCGAACAGGCTGGTGGGCAAGGCAGGATCGTCCACCTCGAGCGCATCCTGGATCGCCGGCAGCAGATGGTACAGCGATGAAGTCAGACGGGCCGCCTCACGCTCGCGCGAATTCGGCGAGTCGGCGCCCAGGTTGGCGGTGCCGGTCGCGATCTTGATGACCGCCTCGAAAGAGCCTTTATATGGCGTCCCGAGCGTGACCACTTTGGAGACCGGGGCTGCTTTGCCTTTCCGATCCAGGTAGCCGGCAATAATCAGACCGCCCATCGAATGGCCGATCAGGTTGATCTCGGGATGGTCCCCATAACCTGCCCGGACATAATGGCTCATCAACCGGGTGCGGGCAATGACTTCGTCCACAAAGGCAGCAAACTGTTTTTCGATGATGTCGAGAGGCAGGCGCCAGTCATAGGCGAATGGATAGACCGGCACCGGCTGGTCTTCGCTCGGGCAAAGGTTATAACGCAGCTCCTGGATGATCTCCTTGTAGGGGACCTCGAAGATGCTGTCCGGACGGACCCGCGCCGGCTCTACGGCTTCGAAGCGCGGGTCGTCCGGGTGGAGGGCCACGCGGGCGTAATCATGCCCGAGCACGCTCCAGACGCGTTCCGGTGGGAGCTCGTACTCGTCGCGCAGATACGTCCCGGTAATGCCTGGCACAAGAATGACAGGGGGAATAAAGTCCATGGAGCCTCCCTCGCATAAGCTGGCTGATGGATCCGTTGGTCAAAATCAGTATAGCACTCGAGGAAAGGGATTTCAACAACAAACCGCGCAAAAAGATTTCTGGCTCGGCCTTCGCGAGCTTTGCGCTCCCGGCGGTTCTGACTCTTAAGGATATTTTGAGAAGGACTTCAGCGCTAGCCTGCTCCCCAGAATTCAGAGGTCAGCCCTGCTTGTTTGAAAATTTCCTGCACCTGCTCCATGGAGCGGCCGTGGAAATCGGGCGACAGGCGATCGCGATACCAGGGCTGGGTAAGCTGCCACAGCTCTGGCAATGCCAGGACTGCACCTCGCCGCACCTCATGCGCAGCCAGCCATTCCTCCAGAGCTTCCTCCGACCGGAAGAAGAGCATCGTTCCTCAGGTAAAGGGCAGATCGTTGTACCACTCGCGGAAAGGAAGCAGGAAATGCACAAGGGCGTCTGTCCCCTCGAGCTGCCCGTCCCGGACGCGCAGCCGGATCGGTTCCCCGGTTTGTGCACAGACAGCATCCATCTCGGCATCGGTATGCAATGCCACTGGGATTCCGAGTGTGTCCCAGGCGCAGTTGGCGAAGTAGGTCCTGCCGTTGGCATGGACCCGGAAGGTTGTTTTCACGGCGGAAAACGGGAACGCCATGCGGATATGGTGTGTCCCCGGCTCGAGGAAGAACGCGTGACGGCGGTGCAGCTCCTCGTAAGCCCCGGCAGCCTGCTCATTCGTGAGACCGAAACGCGAGGCCGTCTCATCGAAGCGCGGTGGATGGGCTGTCTCGGCAAAGTGCTGGTAGACAAATGCGCGGATGCTCCAGAGCGTATCTTCGTCCATGCTTAAGCCCTCGATCTCATTTTTCGCGTGTGCCGAAGATTTCCCAGCCGCGTTTTTCGGCAATCGCTTTCAGCTTTTCTTCGGGATAGACCGCCACAGGCTGATGGGCATGTTCCAGCAATGGGATATCCATATAGGAGTCACCCAGCGCAACGTCCAGTCGATCCACGCCCAGCCGGTCAAGCACCTTGGCGATCTTGCGATCCTGCGCCGCCAGGTCTCCAGCGGCGCGTACATGGCCATCTACATACTCGACAGGACTACCGATGGTCTCCGCTCCGATGCGGCGCGCAAATGGCTCGATCAGCGGCTCGACCGCGCTGCTGGCAATGTAAATCTCTGCGCCCTGTGATCTGTACTCCAGAAGCCGTGCGATCACATCCGGGCGACGTTTTTTCCACAGGTTGTGCTCCACCACCCATTCCCCGACAACTTCCATCTTCTCGGGGCTGGCATCCCGGACCAGTTTCAGGCAGCTGACCATGAGTCCCTGGGTCCACTTTTGCCAGTCGATCACGCCGAGTTTCGCCAATGGATAAGCCGGCATGAACGATGCCGTATACAGCTGCGCCTGCATCCTGCTCTGGTTGTGGCGCACCCAGTCCACCAGACCAATGACGGGCGAGCCGGTGGTCAGTGTGCCGATCAGATCCGAGACGACGATCATTCTTCCTCCCGGGAGCCTTGCGAACGTTTAGAAAAAATCAGACCGATCTGTCTGAGTAACGGACCTTCGCAAGGCTTGTCTTAGCTCTCCACAAATTCCTTGATTGTGCGATAAAACTTCTCCGGCTCTTCTACCAGAGCGAAATGTCCGGAATCCTCGAAGATCTCCAGCCGGGCGTGCGGGATGTGCCTGACCATTTCCTCTGCCATGGCGACGTTGGTGATGAAATCATGTCGTCCCACGATGACCAGTGTGGGCACCGTGATGTCCTTGAGCTGCGGGCGCAGGTCCATGGTCGGTGCTTCCTTGTCATTGAATATCTTCAGCGGTGCCAGGCGGATCGGAAGATCTTTCGTGCGGTCATGATAGGCTTGAGCCCGCTCATCAAACCGCTTGAAATAGAACTTCATCTCCTCTGCCCACAGGCGCGACATATCCTCATCGCTCTGGTACTGACCCTCCCATTCTGCTTTGAGCGCAGCAAATGACTTCTCGAACCAGGGCTCGTTCTTGAACTCCTGCACGGCGCCTTCGATGTCGCTAAGGAACTCACCGACATACGCTGAGGTATCGAACAGGATCAGTTTCGACAATGAGTCCGGATAGGTCGAGGCAAACTGCATCGCAACCATACCCCCATGCGACCAGCCCAGGACGACCGGCTTATCCACGCCAAGATGGATCCGCAACGCCTGCAGGTCGGAGGCATAATCAGGCAGGAGGTATGCATCGCCCGCGGCGGAACCGGAGAGACCAGAGCCACGCGGATGGATCGCAACGATCGTGACGAAATCGTCGATGTTGCCAAAATCATCCCAGTCGCGCGCATCCATACCGGGTCCGCCGGAGTGCGCGATCAGCACAGGTCCGGAGCCACGCACGGTGTAGTGGATCGGAACATCGTTGAGCGTCACATCGTATTCGCCTGGGATGAGAAGGGACATACAGCCTCCTGGGTCGCTCGAATCATTATACTCATAATCGTTTCCGGAACACAAAAAGCGAGTGGAAAAATCCACTCGCTTGTCGGACTTCATACCGGAATGACTCGTCGAATAGTGCTAGTAGCCCGTGGCTGCAAACCAGGCGCCGCCAGGACTGGTCACAAACACGATGGGGGCAATACAGGGCTGCGGCAGGCTAACCGTGTCTTTGATGTGCGCGTTTCCGCCTGAATCGGCCGGGAAGAGGCCCGTGGAGACATTCACCGTGATCGGATTGCCGCCCGTATCCTTGCTCAAACAACTGACGACCGCCTTGAAGTTCGGGACCGTGTTGATGCCTGCCAGGCCGCGGGCGATCACATCCGGGTCGTTGGGATCGAAGACCAGGCCTTTGACGAGGACATTGACGTTGCCCTCGGGGCTAACCTTCCCGCTGGCAAATTGGATCACCCAGGGCAGCCCACCACCGGGCACGCCGCGAATGGCGTTGACCGCGCCCGTATACGGCCGCGGGACTCCGACCATCGTATTGAACTGCAGGAGCTTGGATTCATCGGCGCGGGCGTTCGAGACGGATCCTGCAAAGAAAGCACTCAGGAACATCATGAGGGACAGGGACACAAGCAAGTATTTCTTCATGGGTTCTCTCCTTCTGGTTGGACTTGGGGATAAATATGGGCCTCACATCTTTTGACTTATACGCTTGCGTGCTGCGTTTGGATGTACCGGAGGCAGACGAACCTGCCTGCGCCCGGTGAGTGACATTGTCCGCCCCACACAGAATGATAAAATCATCGTATGGGCACCCTCTATTTGGTAGCAACGCCGATCGGCAACCTGGAAGATATGTCGCCACGCGCGATCCGCGTTCTGCGCGAAGCCAGCCTGATCGCGGCGGAGGATACGCGTCACACCGGCAGGCTGCTCAAGCATTTTGAGATCGAGACGCCGATCACGAGTTATTTCGAGCACAACAAGCTCGACAAGCTGGATTTCATCCTCGGCAGGCTCGTCGCCGGCGATGTAGCCCTGGTCTCGGACGCGGGCACGCCCGCCATCAACGACCCCGGTTACGAGCTCGTGAAAGCCGCCCTGGCTGCAGGCTATGACGTGAGGCCCATTCCCGGACCCTCCGCCCCCATCGCCGCCCTGACCGTCTCCGGTCTACCGCCGGATTCGTTCCTGTATCTCGGCTACCTGCCCCACAAGACAAGTGAGCGGCACCGCAGGCTGGAAGAAGTGGAAGCTCAGCCCTACACGCTGGTGTTTCTGGAGTCCCCCTATCGTATCGTGGAAGCACTGGAGGACGTCCTCTCCATCTTGGGAGATCGCCGCGTTTGCGTGGCGCGTGAGATGACCAAGATGTTCGAGGAATACTGGCGTGGGAGCGTCCGTAGCGCCGCGCTATACTTCAAGTCCCAGGCGCCGCGTGGAGAGTTCACGCTGGTCGTGGAAGGCAAGCAAGCAGAGCAGGGTGTGCGCTGGACGGAGGAAGAGCTGTTGCGAGCCATCCAGCAGGAAATGAAAACTGACAAGTCTGCGAAAGAGATTTCCGCCGGGCTGGTCGAGCCCTCAGGCTGGAACAAACGGGAAATCTATGCCCTGATCAATTCGATGAAGTAGCAAGTCACGATGCAGCCCCGTTCAGTAATTACCCGGCTTGCTACCTGCGTTTCGGGAATGACCAAAATAACGATTTGAACCGCGGAGCTCGCAAAGTTTCGTAGTAAGTGTTCGCTGGCACGCTGCGTTGATATGTTGAAGGACTGAAAATGAGTTGATCGCGCAAATCTGCTATCATAGTCAATCCGGGTGAGGTCAAGTTCATGGAACCAACGTACGGCTATTTGAAATTGCATCTGCCTGCCAGTGGGGACCAGGAGTTCGAGATCTCCAAGCCGGCAATCACGGTCGGTCGGGGGCAGACGAGCGATATTGTCCTGCAGGACTCGAAAGTGTCACGCTCTCACGCACGTTTCGAGTTCGATGCCCAGGGCGGGGTGACGGTCGTGGACCTGGGATCCACGAACGGCGTGCGCGTGAACGGCATCAAGGTGGACAAGACAAAGATCCAGCCGGGAGATATTATCTCGATCGGCGCCAGCCAGATCACCTTTGAGCGAGCCTCCGAGCAGGAGGAGGCGCTGACAGTGATCGATTCCGAATCGGATCTCGACCGGACCATCGCGGAGGCGGTCCTGCCGGTTTCCCTGAACGATACAAGCGCAGACCGGCTGGTAATCTGCACACCGGACAAGACCTGGGAGGTGGAGCTAGGCGATACAGTCGATTCGCTGTCAATTGGGCGGGCTGCCAATAACGCGATCGTGATCGACCACCCGAGCGTCTCGCGTGCGCATGCCCGGGTTCTCCGGGACCGCCGTGCCTTCAAACTCACGGACTTGCACAGCAGCAACGGTCTCTGGGTGAACGGGCAGAAACTGGACGAAGTGGTGCTCGAAGATGGCGTTTCGGTGAGGCTCGGGTACGCCACCCTGATCTTCAAGCGCGGCTTCGCCGAGGAGCATCTCACTATCGGTGCGACTTCGTTCAAGATCCCGGAACGGCGTCCCGTTGTCTTTGTGCCCGGCATCATGGGCTCGGAGCTCTGGCTGGGCAAGGAACGGATCTGGCCCAACCTGAAAGTGCTCTTCAAGGAACCGGATGTCTTCAAATATCCGGGGCTGCCCGGGATCGAGGCGCGCGGCATTCTGCAGGAAGTCGTCGTGGTCCCCAACCTGATCAAACTGGAACAGTACAGCCGCCTCGGCGATTATCTCGTGGAAAACCTGGGCTATACCCGCGGTGTGGATTTCTTCGAATTCGCCTACGACTGGCGCCAGGACGTCCGCAAGACGGCGCGGCAGCTGGCTCAATTCATCGACTCACTGACGGTCAAGCCTCCGATCAAGCTCATTGCGCACAGCCTGGGAACCCTGGTCAGCCGGCACTACATCGAGCGCTGCGGCGGCAAGGACAAGGTCGACCGGCTGATCCTGATGGGCGGCCCGCATCTCGGCACCCCCAATGCAGTGTCGAGCCTGCTCTTCGGGCCGGAGGTGCTGCCGTTCGGGCTGCTGGGCGAGAAGCTGCGACAAGTCATTTCCACGTTCGAGACGTCGTACCAGATATTGCCTGTGTACTCCTGCGGCGTGGACCAGTTCGGGCAGGCATTCAACTTCCTGAAGGAAGATAGCTGGCTGAACCCGGAACAGAAACCGTTGTGGCAGGCCGCACGCGAGTTCAAAAAGGAGCTTGGCACAGGCACAAGCATCCCCACCACCTGCATTTTCGGGTATGGTCAAAAGACCGTGGACCGCATCAAGTTGCTGCGCAAGCCAGATGGCAGGCTTTCCAATTCCGTGTACGAGACCAGGGCGAACGGGGACGGCTCTGTCCCTGAGAACAGCGCCGTGCTGGAGAGCGCCGATTTTCACCCCGTCCACCAGTTGCATGGCGTCCTGTTCGTAGATAACGATGTGAAAATGCGCCTGCGGCTCGAGCTGATTGGGAAGCCCTTCATTTAGCATTCTGTTTGTAGAGAGACAGAGACCCCGGACACACAACATCCGGAGTCTTTTCACTGGAGTACAATCCCGGGCCGAAGGCAACATGGACATGGAGACAACGCCGCAGCAGGCAGATTTAGCATCTTCGAATTCCTGGCCCTTTCCAAAGGCCTGGTGGGGGCGAGCTTTGTGTGGGGCGTATGTCATCCTGTTTCCCAGCCTGTGTTTTGCGTCGATCGAGCTCTTGAAGCCAGAATGGCAAACAGGGAGATTCGGTGATTATGTGATCCTGCTGCTTTTCCCGGAAGCATCATGGATCTTCTTCCTTCTGCTGGCATATTCCGTCAGCTGTTATCTGCTGGTCTTATATATGCCGGATCGTTTTGCGCGATCATTCCTTGTGCGTGCAGGAATCTACACGGGAGCTTTGCTGGCTCTGCAATACACCGTTCTGGTGATGTTAGCAAACAACGCATCGGTCTTCTGGCTCCTTCTCGTCTGGATAGTTCCATGGGTCTGTTCGATCCTGTACCGCCAGGCTGTCCGCCGCTGGGCGGCTGCAACGATAAACCGATTTCTGCTGGTCGTTTCCCTGGCAGTCCTGGTGATCTCCGCGCTGATCACAAAAGGAAGTGCTCTCTTCCTGTTGCTGATGGGGCTTACGCTGGCGGCGCCGTTCTGGTCAC
>DAITPI010000003.1:0-31987 GCA_036833655.1 Anaerolineales bacterium
GATCCGGAAGTCCACCTTGGCCGAAGCGCGGGCGGGCAGCACGGTCTTCGAGCCGGGTCCCTGGTAGCCGGAAGTCAATCCACAGATCGTGCAGGTGGGGGTGAAGACCTCTTCCACTTTGAGGTCCGTACCGCCGGTGAGACCTTTGATGAACTGTTTCACTCCGTAGCGCGATCTGTATTCTTCGGCGACATCGGGCAGCGCCTCCATGAGCTCGCGGTCGCGGTCGGACGGTGCCTGGACTCCATCATAGAAACCGGGGATGCGAATCCGCTCGTCGGGTCCCTTCAGAGTAGAGAGCGCCCAGACGAGTCGCCAGGCGGCGTTCGGGAAGATGGATCCACCCAGACCGGAGTGAACGTCGATCGCAGCAGTCTCCACGCTGAGCTCCACATAACAGATGCCGCGCAAGCCGAGGTACAGCATCGGCACGTCGCGATGGTCCACGCCACCAAACTCCCACATGCAGGCGTCCGCCTGCAGCAGGTCCCGATTCTCCCGGATGAATTCAAACAGGTTCAGGCTGGCAGTCTCTTCCTCGCCCTCGATAATGAACTTAATCGTGCAGGGAAGCTCACCCTCGGTCTCGAGCAGTGAATCGATCGCAAACAGTCGCGAGACAATATGTCCCTTGTCATCACTGACCCCGCGACCGTAGAGTTTGCCGTCCCGCAGGCTGGGCTCGAAGGGAGGCGTCACCCATAGCTCGAGCGGTTCCGGCGGCTGCACATCATAGTGGTTGTAGATCAGCAGTGTCTTGGCCGAGCGACCTTTGCGCTCGCCGTAGACCACCGGTGCGCCGGGCGTTTCCATGATCCGCACCTCGAAGCCACGCTGTTTGAGCATTTCTCCAACCAGCGCCGCACATTCTTTCATGCCAAGCTTTTGAGCGCCCACACTGGGCTGCGCCACCAGCCGGGATAGCTCGGCGATACTCCGATGGAGGTTGTTCTCGAGATAGGAATCGATTTTGCTGTAGCCTGTCATCTTGGTTTCCTCATTTGAAGATGCCGGTGAGCCATGCAATCGAATAATGACCCGCCAGGGCAAACAATGTCATCTTGATCAGCTGCCCGATGAATGTGAAGATCAGAAAGGTGCGCAAGGGCATTTTGGCGATGCCGGCTGCAATGCCTGCCACATCGAAGAACGGATTGGGGATCGCAGACAGGACCATGATCGCCCAGCCACCGTACCGATCTACCCAGGGCTTAATGCGGTTGTAGATATCCGTGCGCTCCACCACTCCCTGGCCGCTGAAGCCTGCCAGATAACCGGAGAGCTCCCCGATCGTGCCGCCCGCTCCGGCGGCGAGGCCCACCCCGAACGGATTGAAAATAGCGCCCATGGCATAGATCACGGCAATGCCCGGTGCAGGCAACAGGACGGTGGCATTCGCCAGGAGCGCAATGAGAAAGATGCCAGGATACCCAAAGCCGGCGAACTCATCCACGCGTTCCCGGATGCTGTAGATATAGACCGTGATCCCCACGACGACAAACAACGCCAGGATCCGCAGCAGGTTGGTGAGGAACCGCGAGCTCTTTGGCTTGTTGTACGTTTCCAGCTCGGCGATCTCTTCCAGCACGGTATGCCCCGGTTCATTGGTTGGGGCGCGTGAAGAGCGCGCAGGGGTTTTCGGGACCGATACCTGCGCGCTCTTGGAGTTGTCTGGGCGTGCTTTCTTATTCGATTTCTTCAATCGTGATACGCTTGATTCGTACAGCCGGGGAATTTACATTGCCGGGATCGCGCGGCGGGATCGACATGAGCACGTCCATGCCATCCACCACCTGCCCAAAGACGGCATGCCGGTTATCCAGGTGGGGGGTGGGACCGTGTGTGATAAAGAACTGGCTGCCATTCGTATTCGGTCCAGAATTCGCCATCGAAAGGATGCCTGCCTTGTCATGCCGCAGGCTGGGGTGGAACTCGTCCGCAAAGCGATACCCGGGTCCGCCCGAGCCACGCCCGGTGGGGTCGCCGCCCTGCGCCATAAAATTCGAGATCACGCGGTGGAACATGACATCTTCGTAAAAGCCTTCGCGCGCCAGGAAGACGAAATTATTTACAGTTTTCGGCGCCTTATCGGCGAACAGATCGATGACCATGGTCCCCTTGTCGGTCTCCATGTGCGCCTTGTATTTTTTCTTCAGATCGATCTGCATGTCCGGTGCTTTCGACCATTGTTTTGCCATATACCTCTCTCCTAAGAATTTGATGTTTGTAGCGGCAGGCAGCTGCCTGCCCGTACAGGTCATTTCAGCAGTGCGTCCACTCTTGCCACGACCATGTCGAGCGCAGCGGCGTTATGGCCTCCCTCCGGGATGATGACGTCGGCATAGCGCTTCGAGGGTTCCACGAATTCCATGTGCATCGGGCGGACCGTCGACTGATACTGCTTAATGACCGATTCGGTGGTGCGCGCACGTTCGGCGAGATCGCGTTCGAGGCGGCGGATGAAGCGGATATCGGAATCGGTATCCACGAAGATCTTGACATCGAACATGTCCCGCAACGCTTTTTCTGTGAAGATCAGGATGCCCTCCACCAGGATCACGCGGCGAGGCTGGACGGTGAATGTCCGGTTGGTGCGGCTGTGTGAAGCGAAGTCGTAGATCGGCACTTCCACCGGCTTGCCGTCACGCAGGCAGGCGATATGCTCGATCAGCAGGTCGGTCTCTAGGGAGTTGGGATGATCGAAGTTCACTTCCGCCCGTTGGGTGGGAGGCAGTCCGCTCAGGTCCTTGTAATACGAGTCATGCTGGAGGAAAGCAATCCGGTCCGGACCAACCCGCTGCAGGATCTCCTGTGCAACCGTCGTCTTGCCGGAGCCGGAGCCACCTGCAATGCCGATTACAAGAGGGTCGGGATGCTTCATACCCATGATTATACTGTAAACAAAAGGACGCCCTGACGGCGTCCTCTTGCCCGATCGCCTGTAATTACATTCCAGCCATGAAAGCCAGCCCGACTGTTCCGGGACCGGCATGAGTTCCCACCGTCGGGCTCACTTCGGTAAAGACACTTTCCACAGGTCTCAGCGCTGCCTCAGCGCGGGTGAGAAGCGCTCTGGCATCCTCGGCGGCGTTGGCGTGAAGAGTGGCAAGCCGCACCGGAGTCCGCCCCGCTACCTTTTCCAGGATCAGTTCGAGCACGCGATCGTGCGCCTTGTTCTTCGTGCGGATCCGCTCGATACCCTCGACGCGACCGTCCTGAATCGCCAGGATCGGCTTCATGTTCAGCATCGTGCCGATAAAGCGCTGGGCGCCGCCGATGCGGCCACCGCGATGAAGAAATTCCAGCGTGTCTACCGCAAAGAACAGCCCGGTAGATTGGTGCAACTTCTCAGCCAGGGCGATCGCCTCCATCAGGCTGGCGCCATCCTCGAGCGCCCGGGCGACCGCCAGCACCTGGAAGCCGAGCGCCATGGCAACTGACTGGCTGTCCACGATATGGATCTTTTCGCCGGCTGCACCCATTAACTCCTTCGCCTGCACCGCGGACTGGATCGTGCCAGACAACTTGGCGGATACCAACACGGCGAGAACGCTAAAATCCTTTTCCACCAGATCCTGGAAGATTTCCTGAAACGAGACCACGGCAACCTGCGAAGTTGTCGGCATCACTTTTGCCGTCTTGAGCCGGGTAAAGAATTCCCGCGAATCAATGTCTACACCATCTTTGTACGTCTGATCGCCCCAGATCAGCACCTGCGGGGCGACCGAAATACTGTATTTTTTGACCAGTTCCGGCGGCATGTAGGTCGTGCTGTCAGTGACAAGTGCGATTTTTGACATGCTGTCTCCTTGGAGTAGGGTGATAGTATGGTGATGCTTGGTATATTAACCCCTTGCCCGGGCACGTGGATACGAATTGTTGGGTATAATATCTTCGCTACTAACCTTGCTTTGATACCTCGCTGAGGAGCCTGCTTTGGCCTTTAACCCGATAAACTGGCTTTTGGGCCTGTTTTCTTTGGATATCGCAATTGACCTGGGGACCGCGAATACACTTGTAAACGTGCGCGGCAAAGGGATTGTTATTAATGAGCCTTCCTGGGTGACAATCGATAAGCGATTACGACAGCCCTTAGCCATTGGTCTCGAAGCCAAGGAGATGATGGGCCGCACCCCCAGCAACGTTGCGGTGATCCGCCCGCTGCGAGACGGCGTGATCTCGGAGTTCGATATCACCCAGGTGATGCTGGAATACTTCATCGGCCGGGTCCATGAGCAGAGCGTGGTGCCGCTGCCCCGGCCGCGCGTGGTAGTGGGTATCCCCACCGGTGTGACGGAAGTAGAGAAGCGCGCGGTGTACGACGCGGTCATGGCATCCGGCGCGCGGGCTGCCTATCTGATCGAGGAGCCGATCGCGGCGGCGCTGGGGGCGGGGCTCCCGGTGGCAGAGATCAAAGGCACGATGGTGGTCGATATCGGTGGCGGTACGACCGAGGTCGCGGTCATGTCCATGAGCGGTGTGGTTGCCTCCCGCTCGCTGCGTGTGGCTGGCGACGAGATGGACCAGGATATTGTGCAGTATCTGCGCAACAAGTACAACCTGCTCGTTGGGGAGGGGATCGCCGAGCAGATCAAGTGGCAGATCGGGTCTGCCTACCCGCTGAAGCCCGAAAAGACCATGGAAGTGCGTGGGCGCAACCTGGTGACCGGTCTGCCGGAAAGCATCGAGATTTCCTCCATTGAGATGCGCGAAGCGCTGGCGGGATCGGTGCAGGTGATCGTGGACACGATCCGCGATGCCCTGGACGAGATCCCCCCGGAGATCGTGGCGGATTTGATGGATATTGGTATCTGCCTGGCTGGCGGCGGCGGTTTGCTGCAGGGCCTGGCAGAACGTTTGACGGATGAACTACGATTGCGTGTGTGGGTCGCCGAGGATCCCCTCACCTGTGTGGCGCGCGGCGCCGGCATGGTGTTCGAGAACTTTGATACGTTGAGTCGGTTCCTGGTTGGGCTCGAGCGCGGCAGCACACGCCACAGTGTGTAGTGTTCTTTAGAGTTGCCCGCGTGGCAATCATGGTTGCACAATTACATGAGAAATCTGTTTTCACGTACGCTTCAAACAACGATCATTTTCTTGGTCGTCGGGGGAATTATGGCGCTCGCACTCGGAGGCTACTTTACCAGCGCCTCCAATGTTTTCACCGGTTCCCTGGTCAAAGCGCAAGGTTGGTTATCCACCCGCTTTCTGGCGGTTCAGGATTTCTTCACCTCGCCGCGTGATATCGCGTCGCTGCGCCGGCGCAATGCGGAGCTCGAAGCCGAGCTGGCTGACTTGCAGTCGCAAATCATCCAGTTGCAACAGGAAGTTGCCCAGACCGAAGCCCTGGCTGCGCTCGTCGATTTCGAGCGCGCCAACCCTGAGAACAGCTATCGAGGCGCGGCGGTCATCGGACGCGACCCCAGCCCCTTCCTGCACTACGTGATCATCAACCGCGGCTCCAATGATGGGATCCTGCGTGGTATGCCGGTGGTCACAAACCAGGGCTTGATCGGCCGTGTCGACGCAGTCATTGCGGATGCAGCGCGCGTCCAGTTGATCACGGACGCGGCCTCGCGTGTCAACGTCCGTCTGCAGAACGCGGGGGCCGAAGGCTCGCTGGTGGGCTCGGTCACAGGCGAGGTGACCCTCGAGCTAATTCGCCAGGAGGAAAAAAAGATCCAGCCTGGCGATCTGGTGCTGACCTCGGGCCTCGGTGGCGGCTATCCTCCGGACTTGATCATCGGTCAAGTGGTCAACCCTTCGCGCTCCCGGGATTTCGATTTGTTTGAGCGGGCCACCGTCCAGCCTGTGGTGGATTTCAACCGTCTGGACCTCGTGCTGGTGATCGTCAACTTCAAGCCGGTGGACATTGCCCCGCTGGAGCGCGCTCCTTAATCCGCTAGCGAATGCGCAACCTCGTTGCCCTGCCTGTGATCGTGCTAGCAGTCATCCTGCAATCCGCGGTGATCAGCCGGGTGTATCTGCTGTCTGGTATCGCCGATTTACCCCTGGTGATGCTGGCTGCCTGGGCATTGCAGGAGGAAGTAGACTCATCCTGGCACTGGGCGGCTGCGATGGGGCTTCTGATCGGCTTTGTCTCCGGCATTTCGTGGATTGTGCCGGTGACAGGATACCTGGCGGTCGTTGCCCTGGCGCAGGTCTTTCAGCGCCGGGTCTGGCAGGCGCCCTTGCTGGCGATGTTCAGCATCACATTTCTGGGGACGCTTCTCATCAGCCTGCTATCCCTGGGTGTGCTGCGCTTTCAAGGCGTGCCTTTGCCGATCAGCGACGTGCTTGGCTTGCTGACCCTGCCAAGCCTCTTATTGAATATGCTTCTTGCAATCCCCGCCTATGCAGTGATGCGGGATCTTGCAAGATGGGTGTATCCGTCCCCGGAGGTTACATGAGTTCGCAAACGGTGAGCCGGTATGAGGTTCCGCTTTGGCGCAGCCTGGTTGTGTACGCAATACTGGTGTCAGTGGTTGTTGGAATTACCTATCGTTTGGTTTCCTTACAGGTGCTCGGTGATCAAACCTGGACAGAGCAGTCCATTGAGAATTACACCTCGCAGATCAGCGATCCTGCGCTGCGCGGCATCATCTACGATCGCAATGGTTTCATCCTGGCGCGCAATATCGCCTCCTATAACGTGGTAATTACCCCGGCAGATCTGCCGGACGATGAAGCCGATATCCAGCGCATCTATCGCCAGGTCTCCGAGCTCACGGGCGTGCCCACCGGTGGTCCGGTGACGGAAGAATCGCTCAGCAGCGCGAAGCTGTTTTCCCCTTGCGTGGAGGGACCCAGCATCGCGGACATGGTTGCACTCGGAGACTCGCTGGCTCCTTATACACCGGTCAAGATCAGCTGCAACATCAGTGAGGAGCTGGCACGCGTCATCCGTGAGCGTGCTGTCGATTGGCCCGGCGTTTCGGTGGAGATCGAACCAATTCGCGATTATCCGACCGGATCTTTGACCGCGAATGTAGTGGGTTTTCTCGGTCCTATCCCGGAAGCGCTGAGCGGTGCTTATGAGCAGCGAGGCTTTGTGCCCAACCGCGACAAGGTGGGTTACGCGGGCGTCGAAACCTCGCTCGACGATATCCTGCTCGGCACGAACGGAGTGCGGGTGGTGCAGCGAGATGTGGCAGGACAAGTCCTGCGAAACCTGGAGCGGCCCGTCGAGGCCGTCGCCGGCAACAACGTGGTCCTGACCATCGACACGCGCTTGCAAAAAGCAGCGGAAGCAGCGCTGGTGGACGAGATCAATTATTGGAATACGTACTTCAACCAGATCCGAATTTCGAGTGGCATCGTCATCGCGATGAACCCTAAGAATGGCGCGATCCTGGCGATGGTCTCTTACCCGACCTTTGAGAACAACCGCATGGCGCGCTTCATCCCGGGCTATTATTACGATCAGCTGAGCCAGGATCCGCGGCGCCCCCTTGTGAACAACGCGATCTCGGCTGAGTTCCCGCCGGGCTCCACGTTCAAGCTGTCCACTGCGACCGGCGCCTTTAACGAGGGCGTGATCGGCCCGGAAAAGATCGTCCAGACGCCAGGGAAGCTCGAGCTCTGCGAGCGCTTCCGCCCGAGCGATCCGTGCACGGACCGCAACTCGCGTCCCTTCGTGGACTGGATCTATGACCGCGGCGGCGTGATCAATGAAGCTGGTTTCGGGGCGCTGGATTTCTTCCACTGCATCGCCTATTCGAGCAATGTCTGTTTCTACAAGCTTGGCGGCGGCTTTAAAGACGAGATCGAAGGCGGTGGACTGGGGATTTTCCGCCTGGGCGAGTATGCAAAGGCGCTGGGCTATGGCGCTCGATCGGGGATCGAGCTGCCCGGCGAGGAAGACGGCCTGATCCCCACGCCGCAATGGAAACGAATCAATACCGGGGAGAACTGGTCTACCGGCGATACGTACATCGCCAGCGTTGGACAGGGTTACGTGCTTGGCACGCCGTTGCAGGTCTTGATGTCCGGTGCCACGATCGCCAACCGGGGCAAGTTGATGCAGCCGACCATTGTGCGCGAGGTACAGGATAGCGAAGGGCGCGTCATCCCGATGTGGTTCAACCCGAGCCTGGATGATTTTTCGGTGTACGAGAAGCGGGAAGTTGTGGATGCGCAGGGCCGCACGAAAACCGTGTACGTCAACCCCTCGAAACCGGACGAGCAGCTGCCGGCGCCTCCCAAAGGAAGCTATCAGATCTCACCATTTACACCTAACCTAAAATGGGATATCACCGAAACGCCCAAGATTCAAATCTACAACTGCGATGCCGGCTATTGCGACCCGACGGGGCAGTATAAGATCGTCAAGCCGGCGACCGTAGAGGCTGTGCGGACGGGAACGCACCTGGCGGCGACCGAGAATCCGCTTGGAACGCTCTACCGGGTGTTTAATGAAGCGTATCCTCTACCGATTGCAGTCGCTGGAAAGACCGGCACGGCCGAGTACTGCGACGACGTGGCGCGCAAGCTACAGCAGTGCCAGTTCGGTTCCTGGCCCACACACGCCTGGACTCTGGCCTACGCTCCGTACGATGACCCGGAGATCATCATTTTGGCATTCCTCTATCATGGCGGCGAAGGTGGTACTGTGGCGGCGCCAGTGGTAGCGCGCGTGATGCAGGCGTACTTTGAGCTCAAAGCCATTGACATTGCCAAGGAGACCGGCGGTCAATAAGGGGATGAAGACTCCCTGCCATGCTATAATTTAGCGATTATTTGTTCCACGTAGCGTTGATTCAATGAGCGAGACGAATTCTCTGATCCAGATCAAAGGCTTACGCGACGGCTTGCTCGTCTCGCTGGACGATGCGCCCTGGGAGGAGCAGCGCACGGCCTTGCTTGCCCAGGTGGACGGTCAACCTGCTTTCTTTCAAGGGGCGCGGTTGGCTCTGGATGTGGCAAGCCAGATCCTGAGAGTCAAAGAGATGGTGGAGCTGCGTGACCAGCTCTCAGAGCGTGGCATCTTCCTGTGGGCGGTGATCAGCGAATCGCCCACCACGGAGCAGACCGCACAGTTACTGGGCCTCGCCACTCGGATATCCAAGCCGCGCCCGGAGGAGGCCCGTAAGTTTTCGGTCGACGATCTGGGTGAGGAAACGGCGATGTTCCTGAGCCGCACACTGCGCTCGGGAACGCGGATCGAGTTTTCCGGCCATGTGGTCGTCCTGGGCGACGTCAACCCGGGAGCCGAGGTGATCGCGGATGGAAATGTGATCATCTGGGGCCGCCTGCGTGGCACGGTCCATGCGGGCGCAAAAGGAAACCGGACTGCAGTCATCTGCGCCCTGGATCTTTCGCCCATGCAACTGCGGATCGCGGACGAAGTCTCCGCTCCGCTGAAACCGCATGAGAATCCGAGGCCTGAGATTGCGCGGATCAACAAGGATGGAAAGCTCCAGGCAGAGTTCTGGTCGCCTGGATAATGGTTTCATCGCCTGTCAAGAGCGTCTTTATCACTTATCATAGGACAAGCACATGCCCGCACAAGTAATTACCATCACGTCAGGGAAAGGCGGCGTCGGCAAGACCACGGCGGTCGCGAATCTTGCCGTCGCGCTGGCGCTGGACGGAGCGAAGGTCGTCTGTGTCGACGGCGATATCGGCCTGCGAAACCTGGATGTGATCCTGGGACTCGAAAACCGGATTGTGTACGACATCGTGGATGTGATCGAGGGCCGCTGCCGCCTGAAGCAGGCGATGATTCGTGATAAAAAGCTGCCCGGGCTGTATCTCATTCCTGCCGCCCAAACCCGCGACAAGAACGCGGTCTCTCCCAGCGACATGAACCGCCTTGTCAAGGATCTACGTAACGAGTGTGATTTTGTGCTGATCGATTCGCCGGCTGGCATTGAGCGCGGCTTCAAAAATGCTATTGCCGCGGCAGACCGGGTTCTGGTCGTGACCAACCCCGAGATCTCTGCCGTGCGTGATGCTGACCGCGTGATCGGTATTTTGGAGGCGGAGGAAAAGGGACCCGGGGCGCTGATCATCAACCGGCTAAACCCATCGCTGGTCAAGAACCACGATATGCTTTCTGCGGACGATGTGCTTGATCTGCTGGCTGTCGAGCTGATTGGCATCGTACCCGAGGATGAGAATGTGATCATTAGCTCGAACCGCGGCGCGCCGGTAGCGTTCGATCCCAAGAGCAGGGCGGGCCAGGCTTTCCGCAATATTGCAAAACGCCTCCGTGGCGAGCACGTGCCGTTCCTCGATCTGAATCACACGGGGGGATTCTGGGAGCGCCTGCAGCGCCTGGCGGGGAGGAAGTAGCATGGGTTTCTTCGAACGGTTATTCGGCAAGAAAAATAGCGCGGAGAATGCCAAGGAACGCCTGCAGCTGGTGCTGATCCACGATCGCACGGATTTGACGCCGGCCGAGCTTGACTCGCTCAAAGATGATTTGATCACCACGATCTCACGCCACGTGGAGATCGATGCCCAGGGCATGCAAATTGGCGTAGAGCACGACGGGCGCTCACAGCGATTGGTGGCAGACATCCCGCTGAAAGCTGCGCGCCGCCGGGCGAAACGACCCAAGTAAGCTTCTGTATGCTGCGTGACACTTCATGGCGTTACTTTGATTTCTGGCTATTAGGCGCGGTAGTTCTAGCCACCGCGTTTGGCACCACGATGATCCGCTCGGCGGTTGCACAAAACGAGGTGCTGCTGCCGCTGATCGATCGCCAGATCTATTTTGCCCTTGCCGGGCTCGCCCTCATCTTTGTGATCGCTGCCATCGACTACCGGTACTGGATGTCGTTGTATAAGTTCGTCTTTGTCGTGATCAGTCTCGCGCTGATCGCGTTGTACCTGAGCGCGACCGCAGTGTTTGGCGCGGCGCGCTGGTTCTCGGTGGGCGTGTTATTTCTTCAGCCAACCGAGTTTGCCAAGATCGCTGCCATCCTGTTGCTGGCGCGTTATTTCGATAAGACGCAGAATCAGCCGCGCGACCTGCGCTGGATTTTCTTTGCCTTCCTGTGGACAATGGGCATTGCCTTATGGATCCTCATTCAACCCAACCTGAGCAATGTGGTGGTGCTAATGGTGATCCTGGCATCCCTGCTCTGGTTCAATGGGATCCAGCTCAAGCATCTGCTCTTGTTTGCGGTGGTCGGGGCCTTGGGGATTGGGACGATAGTGACTCTCTCCGTGCTCGGCATTCGTATCCCATTTATGCAGGAGTACCAGCAGCAGCGCATCACGAACTTCATTCTGCCTGATCCCAACGCGACGTTCGGCGCCACATACAACGTGCAGCAGGCGTTGATCGCGATCGGCTCCGGCGGCTTATTCGGACAGGGCTACGGTCACGGATCTCAGACGCAGCTGCGGTTCCTGAAAGTGCGCCACACTGACTTTATCTTTTCGGCGATCTCGGAGGAGTTTGGGCTGGTCGGCTCTTTGCTGGTCGTTGTCATTATTGTGCTCGTCATCTGGAGGTGCCTGCGTACTGCGCAGAAGGCACGCGACGTGGCGGGCATGAACATTGCCTACGGCGTGGCGACGTTGATCTTTTTCCAGGGTATGGTCAACATTGGCGTGAACCTGAACATCGTCCCCGTCTCGGGGTTGCCACTACCGTTCATCAGTTACGGAGGCAGCGGTCTGACGTCGCTGATGCTGGGCATTGGGTTGGTGGAAAGTGTTGCCATGCGGCACAGACAGCTTGATTTCTAGAGCGGACGCTGGTTGAGTAGAGCGACGGTTTCCGCTCGCATCGAAACCATAGATTAACGGGCCGACCTCGAACGGGTGGTTTCGATATAGTCTCGACCACCTGTATCGGATTTGGAGGCGATATTTTGGATGTCAAACCTGCACGTACGCGCCTGGCGCCTTCCCCAACCGGAAGATTTCATCTCGCAAATGCTCGGAACGCTCTCTTTGCCTACCTGGTTGCCCGCCAGACCGGAGGGCAGTTCATTCTCCGTTTTGAGGACACGGATCAGAAAAGATTCGTCGCCGGCGCGGAGGAAGAGATCGTCCGCAGCCTGGAGTGGCTCGGTCTGGTTCCCGACGAGAGTCCGGTCCACGGCGGCAGCTACGGTCCTTATCGCCAGACGGAGCGGCGCGAGAACTACCAGCGTTATGCCCGGCAATTGGTCGAGAGCGGGGATGCCTACCCCTGCTTCTGCACGCCCGAGCGTCTGGACCAGATGCGTAAGGAGCAGGAAGCGCGCAAGGTGGATCGAGTCCGTTATGACGGTTTATGTCGGAGGTTGACCCCGGAGGAAGCCGCGCGCCGGGTTGCCTCTGGCGAGAAGTATGTTGTCCGCCTGAAGATTCCGCAGGAAGGCACGACGGTAGCGCACGACCATGTACGCGGCGATATCATCACAGAGAATAAATACCTCGATGACATCGTCTTGCTGAAATCGGATGGGTTGCCTACGTACCACCTGGGAGCCATCGCGGACGACCACGACATGCAGATTACGCACGTCATCCGTAGCGCCGAGTGGCTGCCGACTTTCCCGTATCACGTGCGGATCATCCGCGCGTTGGGCTGGGATGAGCCCGCCTGGGTTCACCCCTCCATTTTTCTGAAGCCAAGCGGCAAGGGCAAGATGAGTAAGCGCGACACCGCTGCTGCCATGAAGGACGGCTATTCCATCTTTGTGGACGACCTGCAGGGATTGGGCTATATCCCGGAGGGCGTGCTGAACTGGATCGCCCTGATGGGCTGGGGTGTGGCAGAAGATGATGTAATGACGCTGGACGAAATGCTCAAGCGCTTCAGCATCGACAACCTGACGCCGTCGCCCGCCGCGATCAACTTCCAGAAGCTGGACCATTTCAACGGCACGCACATCCGCCTGCTGGGCACAGAAGACCTGGCGCGGCGCATCAAGCCGTATCTGATCGAGGCAGGATTTGAAGTGGATAACGAGACGCTGCTCAAGGTTACCCCGTTGATCCGCGAGCGGCTTGTTACGCTGGACGATGCGATCGCCTTCGCCGGCTTCTTCTTTCAGGAGACAGTGGAGCCGTCCGCGGAAGACCTCCTTGCCAAGGGACTCGATGCGCAACAGTCCGCGCAGGTTGCGCGCCAGGCATACGAAATATTGTCAGCGCTACCGGACGTGTCGCATACGACTGCAGAACCGCCGATGCGCGAGTTCGTCGAAACGTCCGGTTTGAGTGCGGGCCAGGTCTTTGGCATCCTGCGCGTCGCCGTGACGGGCCAGAAAGTGAGCCCGCCACTCTTTGAGTCCATGGAAGTCATCGGGCGCGACAAAGTGCTCGAGCGGCTGCAGAATGCGATCCGCATTCTGGAACGAATGTGAGCGTGCATCACCGGATCTTAATCCAAACACGCGCCGGATCCAATGAAATGCCTGCGCGTGTTTTTATTGAATGAAAATGATCTTCGTCTTGCCTCCCTTCAGAATAACCGTGGCCCACAGGGCTCGTTAATTCCTACATAATGCCCGCTGAGGAAGTCGCAACCTTGTCCATGTTCTGCAGGCGATGGTCGTGATGCTGCTCTTGATCACATTCCTGCGCTAAGAAAGCACCGACAAAAACAGACCACCTTCATGGCGTGGTCGTTCTTTTCTCTCCTGGCGGGAGTGGGGGCGTTTGCGCATCGCCGCGATACTCGATCTTATACGCGGGGATGCTGACGCCGGAGATGGAAACGTTTAGCTCTCGAACTCGTATTCCAGCCTCGGCGGGGATCATTTGCATGGCTTCGCGGGTGATCAGGATCTCGCCACTGTTCGCCAGGTCTTCGCCCATCTTCGAAGCGCGGTTGACTGCGTCGCCAAAACAATCCTCATGCCCGACGATCAGGATCTTGCCGTAATCGATCCCACAGGCAATCTGAATTTCAGAATCCTCCGCAGTCAGCAGATTCGAGGCGCCGAATGCATGCTGCATGGCAATGGCCGCGTTGACAGCGGCCAGCGGATCCGGGAAGAGAGCGAAGCAATTGTCTGCCTCGTACTTGATCATAAGACCGCCAAAGGACTTTACGATCGGCTCGGTTGTGCGCTGCATCCGCCGGACCATGGAAAGATAGTGGACGATGCCGTATTTGCGCGTTAGCAGCGAAAAGCCGGACATATCCAGCACAAAGACAGCATACTCGGCGCCGTACTCTTCCCACAGCGCCGCTTCGATTTCGTGTCGTTTCTGCACTTCTTCGGTCTGGGTGAAATTGAGCAGCAGTTCCTGAAACTTCTTTGAGGGTCGGGATGTCATGATGCCTCTTTTGCGCACGTCGCTACCTGGCAAAAATTGAGCGCCGTGCCTGTGAGTGAAAGCAGCGGCGCTCAGTGGTTGTGGATCTACTTTGCTTTCTTTTCGATCTTTGCCCAGGTGTCCTTGAGCATCACCGTCAGATTGAAGATCGGCTTCGCCCCGGTCGAGTCCTGGTCGGTACAGAAGTAGCCGAGGCGCTCGAACTGGAAGCGATCTCCGGGCTGGGTCTGCGCGAGCAGGGGTTCCACGTATCCCTGCAGAATCTGCAGCGAATCCGGATTCAGGCACCCGAGGAATCCTTCGTCGCCTTCCTCCGGATCCTCCTTCATAAAGAGCCTGTCGTACATCCGGAACTCGGCTTCTTTCGCGTGGGCAGCAGACACCCAGTGGATCGTGGACTTGACTTTTCGCCCCTCGGGCGAATCGCCCCCGCGCGTGGAAGGATCGTAGGTGCCATGGACTTCGATCACCTCGCCTGCATCGTTCTTGACCACATGCGTGCACTTGAAGAAGTAAGCATAGCGCAGGCGCACCTCGTTGCCGGGATAGAGCCGGAAGTATTTCGGCGGCGGCACCTCGCGAAAGTCATCCTGTTCGATATACAGGACCTTCGAGAATGGCAGCTTGCGCGTGCCCGCCGCGGGATCCTCGGGATTGTTGATCGCCTCCATCTCTTCGACGAGATCGTCGGGATAGTTGTCGATCACCAGTCTGAGCGGTCTGGTGACTGCCATGCGGCGCAGGGAGTGTTTGTTGAGGTCGTCTCGCACACGCGATTCAAGCAAAGCCATATCGGCAATCACACCCGCATTGGACGTGGCAACTGTGGAAACGCCCATCCTCTGCACGAAATCGATGATCGCTTCGGCGGTGTAGCCGCGCCGGCGCATAGCGCGCAGGGTGGGCATCCGCGGGTCGTCCCAGCCGCTGACGTGATTTTCCTCCACCAGCCGGCGGAGCTTGCGTTTGCTCATCACGGTGTAATTCAGGTTCAGGCGGGCAAACTCGATCTGGCGCGGCTGGAAGACGCCGAGCTGCTCGGGGAACCATTCATACAGCGGACGGTGGTCGCGGTACTCGAGCGAGCAAAGCGAATGCGTGATGCCTTCCATGGAGTCGTTCTGCCCATGTGCCCAATCGTACATCGGGTAGATCTTCCATGTATCGCCGGTGCGGTGGTGAGCCGGTTCATGGATGATGCGGTACATCACAGGGTCGCGCATGTTCAGATTGGGATGCGCCATATCGATCTTGGCGCGCAGGACCCGCGAGCCATCCGGGAACTCGCCGTTCTTCATGCGCTCGAGCAGATCCATGTTCTCCTCCACATCGCGGTCGCGATAAGGGGAGTTCTTGCCTGGCTCGGTAAATGTGCCGCGGTTGGCGCTCACCTCCTCCGGGCTCTGGTCGTCTACATAGGCTTTGCCCATCAAGACGAGCTTCTTTGCCCATTCGTAGAGCAGGTCAAAGTAGTCGGAGGCATACGTGATCTCCTTCCACTCGATGCCTAGCCAGCGCGCATCCTCGATGATCGCGTCCACAAACTCGGTCTCTTCTTTCGTGGGATTGGTATCGTCGAAGCGCAGGATCAGCTCGCCATTGAATTCTTTCGCAACGAGGTAGTCGATCATGAACGCCTTAACATGCCCGATATGCAGATAGCCATTTGGCTCGGGCGGCAGCCGGGTGCGGACATAATTGAAGCGCCCGGTGCGCAGGTCTTCCGCAACCGCTTCGCGGATGAAGTCTGAATATCTGGTTTCGTCGGTCATAGAGTTGGCCTCGATTTCTGAGTCACAGGGAACAATTCCTGAGTATCTAGCGTCAAGCGCTTGTAAGGCAAGTCGGAGGTCTACAGTCAACTCCTGATTATAACAAACGGCAAAGTATAATTCGAGACGGAGGCAACGATGAGCGAAGTCAACGAAAAGCAAGCAAGTTATCTGGGCACCTACTTTGATCGGGATAGCATCCTGCGCCTGGCGCGCTGGGCAGACGTTGTCGCCTGGATCGTGCTCACCATCTATCTCCTGTCCTGGCTGCTCAATCTGCTGCTGTTTTTCTCGCAGTATCTGAATGGGCTATACATGGATAAGGGCGCGACCTTCCTGAATGTGCTCAACATGTTCGCGCCGTATCTACAACAGCCGCTACCGGGCCTGTTCTACTTCTTCGGGTTGGAAGCCGTGTCGAAGGGACTGCTGATCTTCCTTGACATGGAGGACAACACGCGGCGCGCAGCCCGCAATAAATAGATTGTGTCTATCCTGCGGGCGTAGATGCTCAGGCAAAACCAGCAATGAAGGGAAGTGCTTTCAGGAAGAAAGTAACTACTTCAAAATCCAAGAAGTAGTGGTAAAATAACCGCCGTCCTTGGGGATTGGTGCAACGGCAGCACGCCACGCTCTGGACGTGGAAATTGGGGTTCGAATCCCTGATCCCCAGCAGCATAAGCCCAAATATGGGTACGAAAAGAGCCCTTCGACGCCGAGGGCTCTTTTTTTGGAGGTGTTAGCCCAGCAAGGTCATCGCAGTTTTCTGCTTACTTCTCGCTCTCCACAGATCTCTTGGGAAGCTACTCCGCGCCAGGGATGAGTTGCCTAAATCTGGAAATGAAGATTTCCTTCCGGAACCGAAGAGCATTCTGGATCAACTCGGGCACGGAGAATCCAGGGTGAATCTGTTCAAATTGCTGCAAGGCCATTACCAGACTCTCGGGAGACTGTTCGGGAAAGAAAATACCCGTGCTTTGGTCGATCACTGTCTCCAGCGCTCCGCCCTTTCCATAGGCAATGACCGGGCAGCCAGCTGCCTGTGCCTCGACGATTGCGATTCCAAAATCTTCCTCCGTTGCACAGACGAAACCTCGGGCTTTTCCGAGCAACTCCACCACTTGCTCGTCCGGCTGATAGCCCAGGAAGCGGATATTGGGTTTTGCCACGCGAGCCAGGCGCTGTAATTCGGGCCCTTCACCGACGACCAGGAGAGGCAGGTTGATCTGGGAGAATGCTTCTACAAGGATGTCGATACGCTTATGAGGGACCAGGCGGGTGACCGTGATGTAGAAGTTGTCGCGCACAGGTGCAGGATGAAACCTTTCCACGTCTACAGGTGGGTAAATAAGCCTAGCAGATCGCTGGTATGCCCGCTGGATACGCTCCGAAACCGCCCGGGAAATCGCGACAAACTGATCGACATGGGAAGCAGCCTTTTTGTCCCATGCCCGAAAGGCTCGCATGACTTGATTCACCATGAGGTTCTTTGGGTGGTGAGTCCCATTGGTGTTCAGATCCGACCACGCATACCGCATGGGAGTAAACGTATAGGAAATATGTCGGGCGCCATTAAAGCGCTGCACCCCGTGCGCAACGGCATAGCTGAAGGAAAGGATCGTTTCATAATCGCGCAGATCCAATCGTTCGACGGCAAACGGCATGAACGGCAAAAGAACCCGGTGCTGCGTGTGCGAGTACGGAAGGCGGTCGATAAATGAGGTCTTCACAGTGCGATTTCTGAGAGGTGTATCGGTGAAGGCTTCCTTGTTATAAACCAGCGTGAAGACGTCCGCCTGGGGAACGATTTCAAGGGCAGCGAATAGCACCTTTTCTGCGCCGCCAAGTGAGGGAAGTGCATCGATGACGAACGCGATCCTCGATTTAGATCTCATTCAACGCGTCCCAAACCAATTCTGCAGAGGACTCCCAGCGAAAATGTTTGATGCGCTCAAAGCCACTCGCGATCAACGAGGAGCACAAATGCTCATTCTCAATGCACTCTCGAATTTGATTGGACAAACTGCAGGCGTCCGAGCTCTTGAAGACCAGCGCGGCATTTCCTACGACCTCCGGCAGCGCACCAGCGTCGGAAACAATCACCGGTGTGCCGCAAGCCATCGCCTCTAAAGCAGGAAGGCCGAATCCTTCCTCCACGGAGGGCAGCACCAACAATCTCGCCTTTGCATACAGACCGGGCAAGTCATTCTCATTTACATAGCCCAGGTACTTGACTTGCTCACTGGCGCTTATTTTTGGAGGCTTGAACGCAGGCCCTCGATCCCCGCCAATGACAAGCCACAACTCCGGATATGCACTGCACATATCCTTCCAGGCTCGCAGCAAGACGTCAATATTCTTGCGAGACTGCAGCGAACCAACAAATAAGATGTAACGCTCGGGAAGACCACGGAGGGTCTGCTCAGTATCAGGCGAAAACATCACTGTGTTGACGCCGTTGGGTGTGACAATTACATTCTTGACTCCAAACCGCCGTATCACCTTGCGTTGTATATAGTGAGATGGTGTAAAAATAACCTGTACCTGTTTTGCCAAAAGGGGCAAAACCAGACGATACCAGGCCGAAAAGCTTCGTACGAAGTATTCCGGATGCTCAAGCGGACTCAAGTCATGAATGGTCAGCGCCTGGTTGCGAATCGCCAGGGGACCCGTATTTGCCGGCGACCATAAAACTGAATCAGAATTCAGTTTTTTCGGCAGGAAAAACTGTTCCCATGCATGACCGCCGATCCCCTTCCGCTGTGTCTCTTCGACCCGGCATTTGCTGCCAATGAGCGCCAGGATTTCACGACCGTGTCGTTCCACGCCCGTGATGCGGCGTGAAAGAAATCGTCCGTTGACCACGACCTCACGCATGTCTGGCAGCCTGTCCGGCCCAAAGACCGAGCGCTAGCCCCAGCATGATTCGACCTGGCGCAACTGTCCATAGATAATGATCAAAAAGGCTGATTATGCCGAGTCCGGCAATCAAAGCGCCAGCAAGGATCGACTCTGGAGCCTTCGACTGGAGCATTTTGATTGCGAGCGCAGCGCAGAGAAACAGAGCGAGCGCCAGCCCGGCCAGCCCCAGCTCAGCCGCGATCAACAGGGGTAGATTATGTACCGGTTCGATCGGCGCGCCTCTGGGCGCCTGCTTCGCTAATTCGAGGAGAAATGAGCCAACGCCCACACCGATCACGGGCGACGTTTGAATCATCTCTTCCGCTTGCGCGCTCAGCCAGGAACGTCCCTGCGTGGAGATCTCCTCCGTAGCAATACCCTGACTGGCGATCCGGGTAAGGAGGAGGTCGCGAAGGGGATATAGCGAACAGATCCCCGCCAGCACGACCACGGATATGAGCAGGGTAATTCTGTAGCGCTCAAAATACTTTGCCTTCGCTACCAGGATCATCGCAAACGCCAGTAAGCCGAGCCATGCAGAACGGGAGAATGTCAATACCAGGAGGATAATGCCCAGGACGAGAAGCAGGAGCACCGCATAATTGGGTTCCCTTCGAATCAGGAACAAATACACGGGTCCCAGCAGGGTGAAGAGAACAACGCCGCCGAGAAAGTTAGGATGAGGCAGCGTTCCATACGCTCGAAGAATCCGCAGTCCACTTGCCAGCTGCACCACACTTGCCCCTGGCAGGAGAGGAGTGAGAGTACCCGGCCATTCCAGTTCCAGCGGTGACAGAAAGGCTGTTGTCTGCAATCCAAACCCCACAAAACCCGCGACGATCTCAAAACTTAGCGCACAACACAGGCCAAACACGGCGATCGGCCAGACTTCCTGCCAATCCCTAAGCGAAAGAACCAGGCAAAAGATAAGCCATAAGTGTAGGGAGAAATACAGGGAAATCCGCCAGTCTCGTGACCAGAGACTGCTCGCCGTCGTGAGAAGGAGAAATGCGAAAGAAAAGAGGACAAGCGGACTCCATCTGCCGGTCGGCATCTTGGCTTTGTTTGGGCTGTGTGAGATTTTCACGGTGATCCAAAGGATCACTGCCAATACTACCAGAGCATCACTCAGGAAGAACAACGCATTGTCATAGGTAAAATAGACGCGCGGGTGGGAAAATTCGCCAACGATCCGATAAACCCAGAAGCAAAGCGCGAGCGGCAGTAGGCCGATAGCAAAAGCGTAGATTTTCCGAATCACCCATTCTGCCTGCGTGGGATACACCCGTAACGTACCGAACGCGGACGCGGTGACGAAAGTTAACATCGGGAATACCCCCCATGCGAACGAAGCGCTGGGTGGGAAGCCGGGAGCCGGATCGGCACGAAGCGGCATTGCAGCTGGATTCTCGTACACCCAAATACCGTTATCAAGGGTCTTGATTCTTTTCCAGCCCAGCTCAGCCAAAAGTGGAACAAAGGGGCTTTGGTGGATAATCCCCCTTCGGGTCTTCACCGCTTCCCGCGTATCAGGGTTGACAAATACCCAGCGCACGGAGTGCTCACCAGATCGCTCAAGGATTGGCTTGATCGCTGCGATGCCATTCAGCGCCCAGTAAGCGGTGTCGACCTGGCCGATACCGCTGGCCCGTAACTCGGGGAGAGTGCGGGCGGTGTGATAACTGCCGTCCAGCGTAGTAGCGCTCGTAAGGAGATTCAGGTAGGCAAACTGGTCCCCGAATCCAAGGGTCAGGTAACGCCACTGCGAATGATTTCCGCTCTCGAGAAAAGCAACGACAGGTTGCATCGCGATGGGATTCGGTTGCACACGCCAGAGAAAAGGCGTGAACCATGATCCCAGCGAGGTGAAGGCGAGCAGGAAGAAGACCAGACCCGGAACCAGCCGTTTTCGGGATTTTGCTGGCACAGGTTTCGTGCTTAAACCGTTTCGCCATCGTCGCGTGAGCCGGATCAGGAATATCCCAAAAAATGGTGTCAGCGTCAGGCAAGCCCAAAAGGCGAAGCGGTCGTAGGTGAGCCATTCCCATGCATTTCCCAGCAGGATTCGGGGGAGGGGCGTGGTTCCACCCAGCCCCAATACGAAGAGCACGATGAAAGAAACCAAAAGTCCACGAAGATGCATAGGCCATTTGCGAACCAGGAAAGGGATCAGTGCGACGAATAGACCGTAGAGAGGAAAGAAAAAAATGGCAGCGGCCAGCGGGTCAGTAAAGAAGTTATGGCGTGATAAGTGATCGATCGGCTTTTGTAGCGTCTGTGTCACCCCCCATTGCCAGAAGGGAAATATGACGAGCAAGCCGGCAATTATGGATGCAAGGCTGAATAAGAACAGCCTTCGCAGGAGCACCCAGCCGAGCCTCGTAGAACCTCTCGTGCCTGGAAGGCGATTGATCGCCACCGCAAAAATCAAGAATGGTTGCACCATGAGGGTGGCATGGTGCATTGCCATGGAGGTAGCGATGAGCGTGGTGGATAGGGCAAAGTTGTGCAGTCCACCATCGCGCAGATAGCGGTTGAGGCTTGCGGCCGCGAAGAGGGCTGCCAATGTACTGGTAAGAAAGGGTAACTGGCCGAAGATATGAGCGGTCACGTAGATGGGCAGAAGAACCGCAGATGCAAGAGCAGCGTAGGAGGCCGATGCCCTTCCTGTAAAAATTCTGCTAAATGCGTAGATACCAAGAGGATAGCTTGCCGTCACAAGCCAAAGCAGGAGGGCAAATGCTTTATCGAAACCTAAGAAAGGGATAAACAGCGCAATCAGTTGGTGTGTGAGTGGTGGATACGATATGACCGTAAATCCCGTATACCAGCGCGTCTCCCAGAGAGAAAACCAGTCTTCTGCATAGTGATTTGCAAACAGCATGTGAGTATAGGCATCGTAACTCAAGTGATAGCGCCCGCTGAGAATGAACAGTCCATGGCAGACGATGGCAATCACGACTGCCTGGCGAACACGAGAAGGCATCATGCTGGTTTCTCTCCCCGGGCAGGGATCGCCAGTCGTTTTGTGCTGAGGCGCTTTTCCAGGGCATGATCGAAAGCCTGAAGATATTTTCGGCAAGTTTCGTGGGGCCGCGTGCGCTGGATGGCTTTGAAGTTGTGGACAGCCTGAACCTTGCGTTTTTCCGAGGAGCAGAGCATCCGTCGGATGGAATCGCACAGACTGTTCACATCTCCACTCTTGAAGAATTCCACGCGCAGGTTATCCTCTTCGGCCAGTTTTCTAATTTCGCGCAGGTCGGATGCAATCACAGCCCTTCCCCAAGTTGCCGCCTGGTACAGTACGCTGGATGAACCGGTCGATGCACTGTAAGGGAGAACGACCAGCCGCGCCCGGCGAAACAGTTCCATGACTTGCTCCTCCGAGGTCTGTCCCAGCCAATTGACTCCGTCCATGCTTCCAAAGCGCGCTTGCAATTGCTCGGAGTAATTCGGGAATCGTACGTGCTCTGCACCGGCAATGGTGAGTTGCAGTCCCGGATATTCGAGGCGCAATGCCTTGAAAGCGGTCAGGAGGAGTTCAAGCCCTTTGAATGGGGCGAGAGTCGTGAAGAATAACAACTCCTCTGAATCGGAATCTCCCAATAGTTCCGGCTCATGATATGCGCCAATGGGGATGTGGGTGCAATCTACACCGCGGGAGGCGAACCATTCTGTGTAATCCTTCATGGTCAGGCAGACGACATCAGCCTGGACGGTAATCTGGCGAAGGAGCTTGGCTCCCAGCTTCGCCAGGGAGCCTCCCGGTGCACTCAGGCTGCGCAGGTCGGTCAGCTCGACCAGCTCATGGACCGTGACCACAATTGGGATCCCAATGCGTTGAATCAGCGCGGGCGTAAGAAGCCCTGATACGTTTACCCAGGGCGATCTTCCAAAAATGCTGGCTCCTGCATTAAACCAGACCAGATCAGGCTTCAATCGCCGCACGCGCGAAAGAATTGCTGAGCGGGCTTTCCATTGGCCCGGTACCCAACAATATTCAATTTCAGTAATGCCGAGGTGATTGGGTTTCTGCCCATGGACACGTGAGCCTGCCAAAACCGTGATTCCCGTAAATGCTCCAGAGGCAGCGAACGCACGCGTCATGTGATAGCCGTATTGTCCAATCCCGGTAATGGTCGGTGGAAAAGGACTGACGATAACAAGGTTCATGAAATAGTTTGACAGAACTTTTTATGCGTCGTATAGTTCTAAGAGTTAATACGTCTCATTTTACTCGATTGGATGTGTATATGCCCGAAGAGGTCCCAGGCGAGCTTGCACAGGCAGTTTATGATACCCTGTCGTATTCCGATGTCTTTGACTTTCCTCTCAAGGCGCGTGAGATCTATCGATACTTATCGGGAAAAGCAGCAACTCCTGAGGATTTGGATCGGGTTTTGAGCTCCGATCCCAGATTTGTCAGGGATGGTGAATATTTTGCCCTGCCGGGGCGCGGGGAAATTATGCGTCTGCGCGAAAAACGCGAGCAGCGTTCACAGGAGCTGTTGCCGTATGCGTTTGCCTATGGGCGAATGATCGGGGCCTTGCCCTTCGTTCGCATGGTAGCTCTGACCGGATCTCTGGCTGTTCACAACCTGGCAGGCGATGAGGATTTTGATTACATGCTGGTAACGCAGGCAGGCCATTTGTGGACGGCGCGTGCTTTCGTCCTGTTGTTGGGTCGCGTTACGCGGTTGGTGGGTCATACACTATGCCCGAACGTGGTGGTCGCCGAAAATCACCTGGAATGGAGCCAGCACGATCTCTATTCTGCGCGGGAGCTGTGCCAGATGATCCCGATTGTCGGGATGGGCGTCTATCAAAGCTTGATGAAGGCAAATGCCTGGGTGAGGGATCTCCTGCCAAATGCGTACAGAGAAGCAATCCTTGCCCCCGCGCAACAGAAGAGCGGACAAATTCTTCACCGTCTGTTCGAATTTCCTTTTCAGGGTCGGCTGGGGAAACGCTTCGAACGCTGGGAAATGAATCGCAAGATCGAACGGTTTTCCAGCCAGGCGGGCTTTGGCGAGGAAACGATCTTCAATGCCAACATTTGTCAGGGAAACTTCGATCATCATCGCAAGTGGACGCGGCAGGAGCTTGAAAAAAGGGGCGTAAGACTAAACAAGGAAGAATCCGGCCGAGAGCGTCGTCCGGAAACGAGACGCGCATGAGCCGAATTCTTCTGGGTCAATCTTACTACCTGCGGTTCGATCCAAAACTCTGGGAAGCCATGCAGCCCTATCCACCGCTGGGCACACTCTATGCTGCGAGCTGGCTCCGCCAGCATGGGTATGAGGTTGCTCTATTCGACGCGATGCTGGCAAATTCGGAGGAGGAATGGGGGGCAGCTCTTGATCAACACCGACCGCAGTATGCAATCCTGTACGAAGATAATTTCAACTATCTCTCCAAGATGTGTCTACTGCGAATGCGCCAGGCCGCGTTTCTCATGATCGAAATGGCAAAGGCGCGTGGATGCACAGTGATCCTGTGTGGCGCCGACGCGACGGACCATTATGAGGAATATCTTGCGAAAGGCGCCGATTATTGTTTGATCGGCGAAGGAGAGGAAACGCTAATCGAGCTGCTGGACCAGTTGTCGGCGGGGAAGGATGCGTTCAAGGTCGCCGGGGCGGTCGGGCGCGGTTCTGCTCGCGTCACGCGCCGGCCCGATATTACCAACCTGGATGCACTACCTTTCCCTGCCTGGGAACTGGTTGATATCGAGAGATATCGCTCGATCTGGATGGAGCGGCACGGTTATTTCTCAATGAACATGGTCACGACCCGCGGCTGCCCCTATCACTGTAACTGGTGTGCCAAGCCGATCTGGGGGCAACGCTATAATTCGCGCTCCCCGGAAAACGTCGCGGCGGAGATCCGGTGGCTGAAGGAGACCTACGCACCGGACCATATCTGGTTCGCCGACGATATCCTTGGTTTGAAACCAAGCTGGATCGAGAAGTTTGCGGAGCTGCTCAATGAGGTCGGGACCGTGATCCCATTCAAATGCCTCCAGCGCGCAGACCTGGTCAACGAAAAGACAGCCGCTGCGCTCGCACGGGCGGGATGCAGGACCGTCTGGCTTGGCGCGGAGTCAGGCTCCCAGAAAATCCTCGATGCGATGGAAAAAGGTGACCGGGTAGACGACATTTATCGCGCCGCACAACTGCTGCATGCGAAGGGGATCGAAGTGGGCTTCTTTCTGCAGTTCGGTTATCCCGGCGAGAGATGGGAGGATGTGCAAAAGACGTTGAAGATGGTTCGTGATTGTTCGCCGGACGATATCGGGGTCTCGGTCTCCTACCCGCTGCCGGGGACGAAATTCTTCGAGCGCGTACGACTCGAAATGGGGGAGAAACAGAATTGGGTGGACTCGCAAGATCTGGCGATGCTTTACGATGGACCATTCCCGGCTGAGTTCTACAGAATTCTGCATGGGCGGGTTCATTACGAGTTCCGCGCACGACGCGCTCTGCGCCGGGGCTCCGTGCGCGATGTTGCTCTGATCCCGCGTAATTTGCTTGGCGTGCTCGTGAGTGAGATCCGGTTGCGAAGGTTTCTATAATCATGAATCCGAATTTCGAGACGATCGCCGAAGCCTTCTCGCGCACGGCTGAAAAATACGATGCCTTTGCAGCCGATCATCCGAATCAGTCACGGATGCGCAATAAAGTGTATACGCACATCGAGCGATTTGTGCCTTCCGGATCGCGCTTGTTGGAATTGAACGCCGGTACCGGCACGGACGCGGTCGAGCTCGCGCGGCGTGGTTATACCGTTCATGCGACCGACATTGCCCCGGGGATGCTGGAACGCCTGCATAGCAAAGTGCAAAGGTTCGATTTGAGTGGAAAGATAACAGTGCAGCAATGTTCCTTCACTGAATTGGACAAAATCCAGGGAGCCCCGTTTGACGCCGTGTTTTCGGACCTCGGCGGCTTGAATTGTATTCCTGACCTTTCGCCGGTGATTGCACAACTGGCCAGGGTGCTCCGCCCGGGAGGCCTCGTCACCTGGGTGCTCATGCCGCCGGTCTGTTTATGGGAGATGGCGGAGATCTTGCGCGGTCATCCAAGGCTTGCCTTCCGTCGCCTGATTCGCGGTGGCACGTCTGCTCACCTGGAAGGATTGAATTTCACCGTCTATTATTTCACCCCGGAGAAGGTCCGTACGTGGTTTGGAGATGAATTTGTGTGCCTTTCCATTGAGGGGCTGTCGGTGCTCACGCCGACGGCTGAGTCCAAGAATTTTGCCAAACGCTACCCGCGCCTGTACCGAGCCTTAAGTTCGATCGACGACCGGCTGGCGATGCGCCGTCCCTGGCGTGGCTGGGGTGACTTTTTTATCATTACCATGCGCTATCAGCCCGCGGCAGCATGAGCCTCTCCACACGACTCGCCCGGAATAGTCTATGGTTGCTGATCGCACGAGTCGGAGCGCAGGCCTCCCTGGTGGCGATTACCTATCTTTTGGCGCGCCGACTCGGACCGACGGGCTTTGGCGAGTATGCTTTCCTTGCCATGTTCATTGCACTTGGGAATACGGTGACTACATTTGGCTCGGACATGTTATTGATCCGGGAGATTGCAGCCGAATCCGATGTTTCGAGGTCGTGGTCAGTCCTGATCCTCCAGCTGATCCTGTCCTGCCTTTTCGTCACAGCGGTTTTCCTGTTTGTACGGTACCTACCCGGTCAAACAGACGAGAGCGTTATCGCTCTCAAAATCTACAGTCTTGCACTGTTCCCACTCGCATTCTTCACTGTTTTTACATCAGTTCTACGCGGCATGCAGAAGATGATATCCTACGCCTGGCTGAATTTCCTCCTGCCGGGCATTCTGCTGGCGGCAATTTACCTCTTTATTCCGGCGGGCACCAGCCTCGTAGACATCGCATACGTCTTGCTCGGGGTGCAGCTAGTCGGCGCTATGCTCAGTTGCGCCTTTTGCATCCCGAGTTTCCCGCTCCTTTGGAGGAGTTTCCGGTTTTCCTCGATCCAACTCGGGCAACTTCTTATTATCTGCCTTCCCATTGCCCTGATTGCCATCGTAGGGATCGTGTTTCAGAAATTGAGCCTGGCCCTGCTCGCCGTGCTGGGTACCGCATCCATGGTTGGGCTGTATTCCGCGGCAGCACGGGTTGTGGAGGCTGCGCGCCTGGGGCACATTGCCCTGTTCACTGCCCTGTATCCTGCGATGGCGAACGCGGTCCACGATCCGTCCTCCCAGAAGACATTCCGATCGTCATGGTTGGTATTGCTGGGCTTAACCACAGCAGGTTCCATACTTCTGGCTTCTCTTGGCGGACCCATTGTGCGGATCTTCTTCGGAGAAGCGTTCCAGGACTCCATCCCGATCCTCGCCATTCTGGCATTTACACTGATTCCCTACACAGTCAGCTCGTTTCTATCCCTTGGGCTCCTGGCGAGGAAGAAAGAGCACATTGTTTTCGCCGTGATGGCTGTGAGTCTCCTGGTGCTTCTATCGACTAACCTGCTGGTGATTCCACGCGCAGGAGCGATCGGCGCGAGTTGGTCAACCCTGATTGCGGAGACTACACAGGCAATCATCTTTCTCCTGCTGTGGCTGCGGGATCCCGCTTTCCAACTCCATACTCTCGAAGCAAAAGGAGCTTCTCATGAGCTTCCCGATTTATCCTGATAAGCATCTCCTACCCGAGCTTTACGGCGCCCGGGAGATTGTGGGTTATCGGAAAAAAGTCGGGCGCATGCCTTCCCTGTCAGCGCCGGAGGGGATCCTCCTGTGCCTGGAACGAGGCCTGCCCTGGCGATTGCGCTGGCGCGAGCCTGTCAGGCGCGCGGGCGGGATGAATGGCGATCTCTTTGAGCTGAAGAAACCAAAGAATAAGATCGGAATCATGACCGGCTTCGGCGGAGGTTCTCCCATGACGGTAGAGCTCGCCGAAGAATTTGTCGCCATGGGCGTGAAGTGCATGATCCTGATGACCTGGGGAGGCATCCTGCAGCCGGACCTGGCTCCCGGAGATATTGTTGTCATCGAGCGAGCGATCCGAGACGAGGGAACCTCCTACCACTACCTGCCACCTGCCAAGTATGCAGACGCAGACGCTGCCCTTGTCGATCAACTGGCTGAAGCGATCCAGGCGCGCGGCACGACGTGCTCACGAGGGACTACCTGGACAACCGATGCTCCATTTCGTGAAACGATGGAGGAAATCCGGCAATACCAGTCGGAGGGCGTCAAGACCGTGGAAATGGAGTCCGCGGGGTTGTTCACCATTGGACAAATACGAAGTGTCCCGACTGTTTCGGTTGTCGTCGGCATGGATAAGCTGGCAGAGCTGCGCTGGCAGGTCCCGGAACGTTTGTCCGACATTTTTCACTCTCTTGAGGTCGTGTACGCGGCGTCGCTGGATGTGTTAAGGCAACGACTCACTTCCTAAGTGCGCCACCGCTCGCCCGATCGACCAGGAGCTGAAGGTGGATGCTGTCCTTAACCAAAAAGACTCCCGCGACCGAGTCTTTTTGGTATTTACGGCCCGCTGGACCTGGAGTCTATTCGCGCAAGGGCGTTGTCCAGGGGCGCCGCGTCGAATGGGGAGAGATAGATCCCGTTCGACTGGTTGTAGGTAGAGCTTGAGTTGGTCTGGCTGGACGCCAGGAGTTAATCGTGTGGCTCGACGACAAGCTTGATTGCCGTCCTGACCTTGTCTTCGATGGTGACATCGGCGAACTCTGGCACGCAGGTTACGTTGATGCCATCGCCCTTGAGATATCCGGTCGCGAGGGCCAGCGCCTTGATGGCCTGGTTAACCGCTCCAGCGCCGATCGCCTGCACTTCCGCCCGGTGGTGCTCACGGACCACGCCGGCGATTGCGCCGGCAACGGCAGATGTACGAGAAGTTGCAGAAACTTTGATCATATCCATAGTAGCCTCCGAACACGAATAATGTATTGATCGGTTCACTTTGCTCTGAAATCACGTTGCTTGATCCAAAGTCTGGGAAGGTAGGCTCGAGCCCCTGCCCACCTGCCAACTTAAGTGTTCTCTCATCCTGCGACGCCGGATGATCATATCTGAAGCATTGTAAAATACATTGAAATATGGTTCAATAGATAGGTACTTTTTTTACCTAGATGTTTGTACTGAATCGTAACTTGAAATTGTCAGACAATAACACTGCATTTCTTGCTGTCCAAACTCAGACCATCACGGAGACTCTATGCCAGCAGAAAAGGTCCGCGTCGCCATCCTGGACGACCATCAAAGCATTATCGACGGGTATCTTTATCGGCTAAGCCAAACACCAGAAATTGAAATTGTAGCCACTGCAACATACGGGGAGGAGCTCGAGCCCATGCTGGGCAAGCACTCGATAAGCGTCTTATTGCTTGACCTCAGTGTTCGCACGTCCCCCGAGAATCCCAACCCATTTCCGATTCTGCATGTGCTGCCAAAGCTACTGCAAAAGCATCCCCATCTGTGCGTGCTGGTGATTTCCATGTTCTCGGAACCCGGTCTAATGCGCTCGCTGGTGGAGGCGGGCGTCAGCGGTTATATCCTCAAGGACGACCAGCCTGCCTTCCGCGAGCTGGGAAATGTGGTCCTATCCATCGCCAACGGGGGCATTTACTTTAGCAAGCGGGCACACAGTCTCTACCTGCAATCCGAAAATCTGGATACGAACGACCTGCTAACGCCGCGCCAGATGGAAGTGATCTCCCTTTGCGCGGCCTATCCGGACGCCAGCACTTCGGATCTTGCCCAGATGATGTCTATCTCCAATTCGACGGTCCGGAACCTGCTCTCGAGCGTGTATCTACGCCTTGGCGTCCACTCGCGGACCGCTGCGGTGGAAAAAGCGCGGGAAATGGGGTTGATTACCCCGCGTCCCCCCTCGCTTGCATCCTAGAACTCGCGCTAAGAATCTCGGTGGCACGGCTGCCATCCCCTGCGGCAACTCGTAAATAAAAGCATCGAGGGCGGATACTATCTGAAATCTGTCAACAGATCCGATGGACCCAGCGTGCGAAGCTCTTCGCTAATGTAAATTTCCCCTCTCAAAATGCTCTGGATGCCCGTCAGGATGCCGCCGGGGTTGTCCTTGATCAGGTAGCCACGCGCGCCTGCATCAAGGGCGCGACGGGCGTGCTGGAGCGAAAGATGCCCGGACAGGATCGCGCAGGGCAAGCGGGGGTACTCGGCTTGCAGCGCCTCCAGGAGGCTGATGCCATTCATGTCGGGGAGCGAGTAATCCACGAGCACCAGGTCGACCGTGGATTCCTTCAGATATTGAAGCGCCGCCTCGGCGCTTTCGGCTACCGCGACAATCCTCAGGCTGGGGTCTTGTCCCAGCATATTCAGCAGTGCCCGGGCAAAGCCCGCATGATCTTCCACAAGAAGGATCGAAGAGCTACTCATGATATAGCCACCTGTAGAAAAGATAAGATATTCGTCATGCCTCCCGCAATTCCTGGCTCACATAGATCTCGCCCTGGAGCACCCGGCGAATGCCCTCCAGAATTTCGTGGGCATGGTCCTTCACCAGGTAACCGCGTGCACCAGCCTCCAGCGAGCGCCGGGCATAATGAGGGGAGAGATGACCCGAGAGCATAACGCAAGGCAACTGGGGATACTTCTCACGCAGCGCAAGCACGAGGCTGATACCGCTCCGGTGGGGCAGCGAAACGTCCACCAGGACGAGATCGACCTCCAGCCTGGAGAGCTCTTCCAGCGCAGCCTCTGCCGAGTTCGCAATCGCCTTAACATCCAGGTGGCCGCGCTCGCGCAGCAAGCGCTGGAGTGCCTGTGCGAATACCAGATGATCTTCTACTAAGAGTATCGAGGTCATAATCAAGCGCCCTTCTATTCGGAGGGGACCTCGATGATCACTTCGGTGCCGTTCCCGGGTTGTGATTTTACTTCTACCTGGCAGCCGAGCAGGTTGAGACGGTGACGAATGATCAACAGGCCGTGTGCCAGCTTGGGATCGTTCAAGACCCGCGCGGTGTCGAAACCGACTCCCTGGTCCTTAATGATAACCAATAGATGCGAGTCGTAGTGCTCAAAAAGGACTGCGGCTTCCTTTGTCTCCGCGTGTTTTACGACATTAAAGAGTAGCTCGCGGATCGCAAAGAACACCAGCACACGCTGCTTTTCCTCCAACTCGACAGGTGTGCCCAGGGATTTGATATTGACATGCAAGCCATATTGCTCTTCCATTTGCGAAGCCAGCCAGATGACGGCATCTACCAGGCCCTCTCCATGCAGAATCGGCGGGCTGAGGTCCATGCTGAGGTGGCGGGTAACCCGGATGGCTTCTTTCAGCCACAGCTCGAGTTGCTCGAAATCCACCGGGAACGCCTGGAGATCATTCTTCTCATAGGCATCCCGCAGGAAGGACAATTGTATCTGGATCGCGAAGATCCGCTGCTGCAGGTCATCGTGCAGGATTTGGGACAGCCGGTGCCGTTCTGCCTGTTCGGTGGCGGTCAGCTCCGAGGCCAGGGAGCGGATCTGTTGTTCGGCGCGGACCCGATCGGTGATGTCGATAAACGTGGCGATTAATGCATTCGTATCCTCCACGTCGATGAATTGAATAGAGGTGAGGATATTTCTTACTTGACCCGATGGATGCAGGATCTCTGTCTCAAAGCTCTTGACTCTTTCTTCTGCCATGACCCAGGCGCTGAGTTGCGCCCGTGCTGCTACGCTGAGACCCAGGTCAACACTGAGTTGTTCTGCATTGTATCCAACGACCTGCTCGCGTTCCAGGCGGAAATAGTTGAGAAACTCGGTATTCACGTCCTGAAAAACGCCATCCTCCAGCCCGATCAGGGCTGTAGGGATCGGGTTCGCGCTGAAGAGGGCAGAAAACAGATCGCGCGCCAGGCTGATCTTCCGGTTGGCAGCGTCCAGCTCGCGTGTTCGGTCCTGCACGCGAGCCTCGAGCAGATTTTTCGCCTGGATGAGTTCCTGCTCTGTTGCCTTCAGCTCATTGATATCCACGAACGTAATGACAACACCTTCGCTGCGATAATCCACGGTCTGGTAGGGGCGCAGGCGGACCATGAACCAGTTGCCCTCCGGCGT
>DAITPI010000004.1:0-29146 GCA_036833655.1 Anaerolineales bacterium
ATATCCACGATCTCGCCGCCATGCTGGATAGCAGCCGCTACCATGCCATCCTGGGGCACGTCCGGTGGGATCTTGCCTTTCGCGGTCGTGACCACACAACGGATGTTTACATCTACGCCAAATTGCTCCCGAATCAGTTTTCGAATCGCTTCGATCTGGTCCGGCTTGTCAATCTTCGAGATCAGCACATCGCTTGCCAGGCCAAGGATGAGCGTCTTGCCCTGCACATCGATCATTTTGACCGAGTTGAGCAATGCCGAAAGATTGGCTTGCGATTTCGGCAGGGAGCTCGCCAGATGCTTCCAGGACCTGATCACGTCCGCGGCGCTGAGGACATGCCGCTCGGCGGGATGCGGCACCCCTGGATCCTCCTTACTCACGGAGGGTTCCACATCCTGGGCGCTGTCCTCCTGGTAGAGCACGCGAGGCGCTTTCGTCTCTGTGACTGGAGCGGGCCTGGACGGTGTCTCTGGCTGGGAAACGGATGTACCCTGGAGAGTGTCTACAGCAGGCTGCGGCTTTGCTTGAACCGTCCCTGCAGGCGGGGAAGCAACCGGACGCGGAGCCGGCTCGCTGGGCGCATCCAATACCTCTGCCAGGGCAAGCTCCAGGCTCAAGGAGGGCTGCCAGCCGCCGCGCGTATCGGTTGCCGCGTTATTGAAGGCTTTCATCATTCGCAGGACCTCGCCCGTCGAAAAAGACCTGGCGTGGGATTGCATCTGCTTCCGGACATCAGCCGTCGCTTCGACCTGGTTGGCGTTGCCCATCTGAATGAGCATCAGACCGCGCAGGTATTCGACGATCTGGCGCGCCAGGGAACGCGGGTCCGCGCCGGCGTCCAAAGCTTTGTGGATCGTCTCCAGCCCATGCGCCGGATCGTGATCCATGATGGAGGAGACCACGTCCAGAACCGTTTGACTGGTTGCAGTGCCCAGCACCATCTGCGCTAAGGCGAGCGTGATCTTATCCCCGGTAGACGAGAGCTGATCGAGAAGGGAGATCGCATCGCGCATGCCGCCTGCAGACTGGCGCGCGATCTGGATGAGGGCATCATCGTCCGCCTGGATCTTCTCGGCCGTGGTGATGAGCTTCAACTGCCTGACGATCTCATCGACAGGGACGCGTCGAAACTCATGACGCTGACAGCGCGACAGGACTGTGGCGGGGATCTTGTGGATCTCGGTCGTGGCGAGCACGAAAATCGCATGCGGCGGCGGCTCTTCGAGTGTCTTCAAGAGCGCGTTGAATGCCTGGGTCGAAAGCATGTGGACTTCGTCAATAATGTAGATCTTGTACTTGCCCTGAGAGGGCGAGAAGTTGATCTTATCGCGTAGGTCGCGGACATCGTCCACGCTGGTATTGGAGGCAGCGTCGATCTCGATCAGGTCCATGAAACGATTATCGTTCACCGCTCTGCAATGTTCGCACTCGTTGTCGGGTCGCTGGGCCGCGTCGGGATTCAAACAGTTGACTGCCTTCGCCAGAAGACGCGCCAGGGTTGTCTTCCCGGTGCCGCGCGATCCGGCAAACAGGTAGGCATGCGCGACGCGGTCGGCCGCGATGGCATGCTTGAGAGTCGTGACGACATGGTCCTGCCCTACGACCTCATCCCATTGTTTGGGTCGGTACTTCCGGTAAAGAGCCTGTGACATATTATCAATCGGCGATCAGCGTTGGCTGGTCAAGGAACCTTATATTCTGCACGTTTGTTTCCGTTCGGATCGAATAAGCGCGCGAGCTCACCTGATTGCCAGATCGGTTGACTCTCCCCCCAGTACAAATCGATGGCTGTATTCGTTCCGGTGATGGTGTGAACCTGTACGGCGCCGGTGTGAAGGATCAGCTGGGGAAAGACAAAGACATTCCGGTCCTCGTCCCGCAATTCCCAGTTTGCCAGGTTGATCTGATCGTCGCCCTTGTAGGCGACCACGACCCATTCGGCATTCAACGTCCCGGCGCCGATCACGCTGACGATCTCCACGGGAATCTCCGCTTTCGGATCGAGCGTCGCCTGAGAGGCGGCAAGATTTTGATTCACCAGTGGTCCCGCAGGCTGGACAGTGGAGCGACTCACCGAGCGGTAGTTCCGGTCATACCAGAACAGGATGGCGCCTGTCACACAGGCAGAGATAAATACATTCAAGAGCAGGTATGAGATCAGTCTGCGGCGATCCATGTTCATCGAATCATAGCACAGATTTTCGGTCTTAGAATTAAAAAATCCTGCGTTCCGCTGGAACGCAGGATTGATTCCTCCATCTGCCTGGCTATGGCAACTCGGTCATGACAAAGTCATCATAGGAAATATCGGTGTTTGTGGCCTCTTCGCCGCTCCAGGCGAGCAGGGCAACGCTGCCGCTCGTGTAGGTGGTGTCTGAAACCGAGGCAATCTGCTGCCCATCGACGTACAGGGTGATGGTGCCGTTGCCGCAATTCGCGCCGATGCGGTACGACGCTGCATTCTGGGAAATGGCATCGGAGTTGCCCCATTGATCGTTGTTGGTCAGGAACACATCGCTCTGACCTTCGACAGCCTTGCCGATGGCATATTGACCGGCCGGTGTAATCGCCACATAGTAAAAATTGCTTGTGGAAGGCTGCTTGTTGCAAATGATACCCATGGCAGTCGTGGAGTCGGTATTGTTATTGATGGCTGTCACTTCGAGATGAACATTTTGATAGGTCTCCGCGTTCGGAGTGCTCCACACGAACCATTGCTTCGTGTAAACGATCATCCGCAAGGCATTGTTGTCATATTCGATGGAGCTATCAGAATCCGTGTCCGTTCCCCACTGTTCCGACGAAAAATCATCGCTCAAGATGATCTTCGGGCTGGGCGTGCTGGTCAGGGAGTCGACTCCCCCACCGCCGCCACCATTGTCATTTCCTCCGCCCATCACGGCGTTACAAGCGAGCGCCGCCAATGCCAGACAGGCAATTGCCAGAATAATACGATTATTCCTTTTCATAGGACATTCTCCTTTGGCTCTTGGAATGATGGGCGGTATTCTAACATTCCATGGGAGAATTTTGATAGAAATTTCATGGCATTTTTTGAATTGTCAGCCCATTGTAAGCGCGACCCAATCCCGGATCTGTCCGCGTTCCTTTACACGCAAACCCTGCGCCTCTCCTGCCTGGATGACGGCTTGCGCTTGTTCTTCCAGGATCCCGCTCAGGATGAGCGCACCGCCTTTTTCCACAAGATCGGCAAGCCCGGCATGGAAAAGACGGACGATCACTGGCGCCAGAATATTGGCGATCACCAATGGCGCGTTCTGATAGGCAAACTCGCCCTGGAGGATTTCCTGCACCGAACCGACCCCGAGGATCAATTCGTCGCCCACGCCGTTGGTCGCAGCATTTTCGCGCGCATTTTCAATGGAACCGGCATCGATATCCACGCCCAGCGCAGACTGCGCGCCGAGCTTGAGCGCAGCAATAGAGAGAATCCCCGAACCGCAGCCGACGTCGATCACCCGGAGCCCCTTATTCGATAATCGAAGATCGGTTATCGTCCTTTCCATTAGTTCAAGGCAGAGCTGCGTGGTCGGATGCGTTCCGGTGCCGAACGCCATCCCCGGATCGATCTTGATGGCTACACGACTCGGGCCCGGGGAGTCCATCCAGGCGGGGAGAATGACCAGGCGCTCACCGATCGTGATCGGCTTGTAGTGCTGTTTCCAGGCTTCCATCCAGTTCTGGTCCGCAATCTCTCTGTAAGAGGCGGCAGGCAGAGGCTGGATCCTGCCCAGGTAGTAAAGCGACTCTTCCAGCCTCCGGCGAGTCTCCTCGAGCTGATCGTTCATCTCCAGATAGGCGCGGACGGCGATCGGACCGGTGGGCGTGCCGGCGTCTTCTTCGTCCGTGTATTTGACGCCCTGTTCCATCATCACGCCGCTGTACGCAAAACGCGCCAGCACATCGGCGACCGCTTCTGCGAGCTCACCATTGACTGTTAGAGAGACTTCAAGCCAGCTTGTCATCTGGTGGAATTATGGGAAAAGTTGCATTGCCACGCGCTCGATCAGGATTCTCTCCGTGTAGAGCAGTTCGGGCAAGTCGTTCATGGCGAAGAATTTGATCTGCGAGATTTCAAGATTGGGCACGAACGAACCGCCGGCGATCTTGCACAGATAGATAAGGCTGACGTGATGAAATTCCTTCGAGCTTTCCGCAGAGAGCAGTCTCTGCACATCAACTTCATAGCCCGTCTCCTCCCAGACCTCCCGCCGGATGCCGCATTCCGGGCTTTCTCCGTACTCGAGCCCGCCACCGGGCAAGCCCCAGGGATAGAACTTACGATAGGTATGCTCACACAGCAGGATGCGCTTTTCATCATCCAGGATGATCGCCGCGACAGCGACGCGATAACGAGGCCGCAGCAGCCGGACAGCAAGCAGCTGGATCTTATTGGGCAGCTCGCGCCAGATCCTCAGCAATGTCTTTTTTATCATCAATGACGGAGCGGATGGAGAAGAGCCTGACATCACTTAGCGCTTACCGGAGCGATGAGCCGTGTTCTGTATTGCGCCGGACCCGTCGTCGATGTGAAGATGCCCGTTCAAATCACAATACAGTGAATCGGCGAAGCAATCCACACACTCTAGCTGCAGAGTCGCATGCGCAATATTATAGCGGCGCCGCAAAATCTCGCCGATCTGACGCTGGATCATACCGCCGGCACTGATGTGCAGATCATCGGTGAGGATGTGAGCCGACATGGTGCGCAGGCTCTGGGTGAGACTCCAGACATGGATGTCATGGATGCCCAGCACGCCCTCGACTTCTGCGATATCCCTGACCATCTCCTTGATATTGACATCGCGCGGCGTGGATTCGAGCAGGATATCGACCGCGTCGCGCAGGATGCCCCAGGCATTGTACAGGATCAGGAAGCCAATCAAAACGCCGACCAACGGGTCGAGCCAGTTGGCGTCAGTAAAGTAGATGATCACACCGGCGACGACCGCGCCCACCGTCGAAATCACATCGCCCATCAAGTGCACAAACGCCGAGCGCAAGTTCAGATCACTCTGGCTGCCGCGATGAACAAGCAGGGCAGTGACCAGATTGATCACGACGGCAATCAAGCCGACGCCGATCAGGATGCCCGATTGCACCTCGGGAGGCGACAGGAAACGCCGGTAGGCTTCGTAGAAAATGCCAAGCGAAATCAGGACCAGCGTTGTGGAGTTGAGCAATGCAACCAGGATCCCGGCGCGGTGATATCCATACGTTTTCTGCGCATTCGCCGGCTGGGCAGTAATACGTACCGCAAACCAGGTCAGACCAAGGGCAATGACATCTGTCAGGTTATGGGCAGCATCGGTGAGCAGAGCGAGGCTATTGGCAAAGATGCCTGCCCCTGCTTCGATGACGACAAAAACAAGTGTGAGCACGAGGGAAAGCGCAAGGCGCCTCGATGTTTGTCTTGCGGCTTCACGCAAGTGGGAATGAGTGTGCGAAGATCTCGAATCCATAATGTCTTTAACGAATCCGCCTATCCATGTTCTATGTGGTCAAGACCGAGAAGATAGAGTTTTGTTACATGGTCGTCGTCCAGCGCGTAGAAGACCTGCCGTCCATGCTTGCGGCTGCGGACCAGCCTCATATGGCGCAGTCCGCGCAGCTGGTGAGACACGGCTGATTCTGTCATCTGGAGTTGCGCTGCGATATCGCCAACATTCATCTCGCCGTCGAGTAAGACGGAAATGATGCGCAGCCGGGTCGGGTCGCTGAGTGCGCTGAACAGGTCAGCCAAATGGGTAGAAGTGTGTTCTTTCAGAAGCATGAAATATATGAATAGTTGCTCAAGTATTCATAATTATAGCATAAAGAAAGAGAACCGTCAAATGACGATTCTCCTCTCTTGCTATCCACCTAACGCCTCATTCAGCCAATCCAAAAATCCCTTTTCCTGCGGCTTAACCGTCGTGCCCAGGCTCTCAGCCAGCTTCTCGAACAGCTCGCGCTGTTCCTTGGTGAGCTTGGTCGGTACCGCAACGTTGACAATCACCAGCTGGTCGCCGCGTCCGCTACGGCGTAGATGCGGCACGCCTTTGTTCTTGATATGGAACACCTTGCCAGGCTGCGTGCCGGACGGAATCTTCAACTTCTCGTCACCATCCAACGTCGGGACGTCGATCTCGGCGCCGAGAGCTGCCTGGGCAACGTTGATATCGAGGTTCAAGAGGATATCGTTCTCGCGCCGTTTGAAGAACTGATGCGGCTTCACATCCAGGATCAGGAACAGGCTTCCATTCGGTCCGCCGTTGACGCCGGGTCCGCCCTCCCCTGCCAGACGGATCTGCGTCCCGCCGTCGACGCCGGCCGGGATCTGTACTCGCTTCTTGATGGTCTTGCGCTCCAGGCCACCTCCGCGGCAGGTCTTGCAGGGCGATGAGATGATCTCACCGCGCCCATTACAGGTCGGACAGGTCGCGGTCTGCACCATTTGTCCCAAGAAGGTCTGGCGTACCTGGCGGACTTCCCCCTGACCGTTACACGTGGAGCAGCGCACAGGTGTTGTGCCCGGCTCAGCCCCGGAGCCGTTACAACGCGAGCATGTCTCTTCGCGTTCGAACTCGATCTCTTTCTCGATGCCGAAAACAGCCTCTTCGAACGTCAGCGTGACCTGCATTTGCAGGTCGCGCCCGCGGCGGGGCGAATTCCGCGAACGACGGCTCGTGGAAAATCCGAAGCCCCGCCCGAACAGCTCTTCGAAGATATCGTTGAAGTCCACGGTGTAATCGCGGAAACCGCCCATGTTGCCGAGGCCCTCTTTACCAAAGCGGTCATAGCGCGCCCGCTTTTCCGGGTCGGAGAGCACGCCGTAAGCTTCGTTGATCTCCTTGAACTTTTCCTCGGCGCCATCCTCTTTATTTACATCGGGATGATACTGGCGCGCGAGCTTGCGGAACGAAGCTTTGATCTCATCGCTGCTTGCATTCCGGCCAAGGCCAAGGATTTCGTAGTAATCGCGGTTGCTCATGGCTCAAGAGAGGAGAGAGCAGAGAATGAGAGACTAGTTTACTTCTCTCTATTCTCTACTCTCTGAGCTTCATTCTTTCACTTCACCTTCCACAACATCGGGGCCGGCTTCGGGGTTGGGATTTGGCCCGGAGCCGCCTGGCTCGCTGCCCGGGACGTTGGGTCCCTGATAGACAGAGGCGCCGATCTTCTGAATGACCTGACCGAGTGCGTCGGTGGCGGACTTGATCGTCGAGACGTCTTCACCCTCAGCCGCCTTCTTTACATCAGCAACTTTCGCTTCGACTTCAGACCGAACCTCGGCTGGAACCTTGTCGCCAAATTCCCGCAGGGCTTTCTCAGCCGCGTAAACGGTATTATCGGCATGGTTACGGGCCTCGATGAGATCCCGGCGCTTGCGATCCTCATCTGCATGGGCTTCGGCATCTTTGCGCATCTTCTCGACTTCTGACTCAGAGAGACCCGAAGAGGCAGTGATCGTAATGTGCTGCGACCGGCCCGTCGCCTTGTCCTGGGCGGTCACTTTGAGGATGCCGTTCGCATCGATATCGAAGGTGACCTCGATCTGAGGCATGCCGCGCGGCGCAGGCGGGATCCCGTCCAGGATGAATTTGCCCAGGGACTTATTATCGGCTGCCATCGGCCGCTCACCCTGTAGAACGTTGATCTCCACCTGGGTCTGGCTATCGCTCGCCGTGGAGAAGACCTGACTGCGACGAGTGGGGATTGTGGTGTTGCGCTCGATCTGAGGTGTGGCAACACCGCCTAATGTCTCGATCGAAAGCGTCAGGGGTGTCACATCGAGGAGCAGGATATCCTTGACCTCACCGCCGAGCACCCCTGCCTGGATGGCTGCGCCGATCGCGACCACTTCGTCCGGGTTGACGCCTTTGTGAGGCTCCTTGCCGAAGAAGGCACGGACGCGATCCTGGACTGCCGGCATGCGGGTCATGCCACCGACCATCACCACCTCGTTGATGTCGCCCGCTGTCAGGCCGGCGTCAGAGAGAGCCTGTTTCACGGGAGCGATCGTGCGGTCGACGAGATCGGCGGTCAGCTGCTCGAGCTTGGCGCGAGACATGGTCATCACCAGATGCTTCGGTCCGCTGGCATCGGCAGTCAGATAGGGCAGATTGATCTCCGTCTGCATCGTCGTGGAGAGCTCGATCTTTGCCTTTTCAGAGGCTTCTCGCAAACGCTGCAGGGCCTGGCGATCGTTGTGCAGATCGATACCGTTGTCCTTCTTGAACTGCTCGATCAAATAATCCATGATGCGCAGGTCAAAGTCATCGCCGCCCAGGAAGGTATCGCCGCTGGTCGAACGGACCTGGAAGACCCCTTCGCCGACATCGAGAATGGAAATATCGAACGTGCCGCCACCGAGGTCGTAGACCGCGATGACTTCATTTTTCTTCTTGTCCAGTCCGTACGCCAGGGACGAAGCAGTCGGCTCGTTGATGATCCGCAGGACTTCCAGCCCTGCGATCTTGCCCGCGTCCTTGGTGGCGTTACGCTGAGCATCGTTGAAATAAGCCGGAACGGTAATGACCGCCTGGGTGATCGTCTCGCCGAGATAGGCTTCGGCATCGCGCTTGATCTTCGCCAGGATCATCGCCGAGACTTCCGGCGGCGAATAGTCCTTGCCATCGAGCTCCACCCGCACGTCGCCGTTGGCAGCCTCCGCGACCGTGTACGGCATGCGCTTGCGCGTGCGCTCCACTTCGGGGTCATCGGACCTGCGACCCATAAAGCGCTTGATCGAGAAGATGGTATTCTGGGGATTGGTGATCGCCTGGTTGCGGGCGACGCGCCCGACCAAACGCTCGTGGTTCTTGTTCACTGCCACTACAGACGGCACGAGGCGCTCGCCCTCTGCCGAAGGGATGACGATCGGCTCTCCGCCCTGCATCACCGCGGCAACGGAGTTGGTGGTGCCAAGATCGATACCAATGATTTTTGCCATGAAATAAGCTCTCCTTTGAATGCATGAAATGCCCGGGTACAGCAGAGTGGTATCCCATCAGGGAGCTCACCAGACTGCGCCGTGCCCCTGCAGAAATTACTGTGCCACGCGCACCATAGCCGGCCGGATGACCCGGTCGCCGATCATGTACCCATTCTGGACAACGCCGATCACATGTCCACTCTTGGCTCCATCTGCAGGCTCGTGTGAGATGGCTTCATGAAAGTTGGGATCGAACTCCGCGCCCAGCGCCTCGATCTTCTTTACGCCTTCGTTCTCGAGGATGTTCTGGAACTTGCGAGCGACTAGCTCAATGCCATTCGCCCAGGGATCGCCGGCGGGGCGATTCTGTAAGGCGCGCTCCAGGTCATCAAGCACAGGCAACACCTTCTTGACGATATCGCCCTTCATCGAGGCATACAGCAGCTCATTATCGCGATCGACGCGCTTGCGATAGTTCTGGAACTCGGCCTGGGACCGCAACCAGCTATCCTTGTACTCGGACGTTTTAGCTTCTGCCTCACTCAGCCGCTTCTTCAATGACTCCACCTCTGCTGAGAGCTGGTTCTCATTTTCTGACGCGTCGTTGGACATAGCCACGGCTTCAGCCTGATTCTCGTCCAATTCCTCCTGGTGTGGATGTTTCTTGTTTTCAGTCATACGTTCACTCTCACTATTCGATATTCGAGAATCGATTTTCGACTCTCCTAATTATTCACCGCCAATGGTGTCGTTTACCAGGTCACTGAGCAAGCCTGCTACATAGCGCACCGTGGGGATCGTCCGGGCATAGGACATCCGCATCGGACCGAGCACGCCAAGGGTGCCGGTCGCCAAGCCCGGGACGCCATAGCGCGCAATCACCATCGAACACTGGCGCAGCTCTTCCCAGCCGCCTTCCCCGCCGATGAGCACCTGTAAGCCACCCACGTTGCTGTTGGCGGCGGTGCGGGCGACTAATTCCTGTAGCGAGGAGCGCTCGCCGAACAGCTTCAATGCGCGGCGGGCTTCATCCGATTCTGCAAATTCGGGCTCGTCCAGTACGTTGGTCAAGCCGTCAGTATAAATGTCACCGGAGACCCGGTCGGCCGCTCGCCGCATATCCTGGAGAATCAGGGTGAGGATATCCTGATCGAGTGCGTCGGAGCGACTCGGGAGAGCCGCGATAGCATCCACCGTCAGCCCAGCCAGAAGCCGGTTGAGGCGCGAGGCAGTCTGGCTGAGACGCTCCTGGGTGACAGGCTCTGCCAGTGTGAGGATCTGCTGGCTGACCTCGCCCCCCACCATCACCAGCACCATCAGCACCTGGCGGCCCTGGGTGGAGATCAATTCCACGTGCTTGTATTTTGCCCGGTCCGTGTGCGGCGCTGTGACAACGGAGACGCCCTGAGACTGGTGGGCAAGGATGGATGCCGCAAGGGTCAGCCATTGATCGATATCAGGCCGAGACTGGTAGAACTGGTGAGAGATTGTAGCCTGGACGGAAGCCGGCAGCTCCGCCTGATTCATCATCTGACTGACGAAGTAACGATAACCCTCCTCCGTAGGCACGCGGCCTGCTGAGGTATGCGGCTGCCGCAGGTAGCCCATCTCTGTCAGTGCTGCCATCTCGTTGCGGATGGTCGCTGAGGACAGGTTGATGCGATAATGCTCGGCCAGCCGCTTCGAGCCAACCGGTTGAGCGGATTCGATGTAGTCACGAATAATGAGGAGAAGCAGCGTCTTCTGACGCTCAGATAATTCAGGCATCTTGCTCACATAGTTAGCACTCTCGACGCGAGAGTGCTATTCGATGGTGAATAATAATAACATGTGCAAAACAAGGACGTCAATAAGAGGAGTGTAAGAAAAAGCCCATCGCTCTTTCGAGAGACGGGCTCACTGCCTGCTTTCCATAATTTATCGACTTACCGGTGGTCGCCAGACAGGGTCAAAATCGATCTTCGGGTCGTTCGTCAGACGCGTACGGCCGCTCCCCGCAACGGTCATAAAGTAGATGTCGCGATTGCCGTCCGGCGCCATGCCTTCGAACACAAGCCATAAGCCATCCCGCGAGATGGAGACATCTTCGATCGGGGTGACGAAATTAAGACGGCGGGGCTCCTGGCTCAGGTCTTCGTAGCTCACCTTCATGAGCCACGGCCGGAACGGACCCTGGCGACGCTGGTTGAAATAAACGGTCTTTCCATCGGAGGACCAAACCGGCAAAAAGTCCCACAGATCCTGTCCGCTCCTCGCCAGCTGAACAGCCTCCTGCCCCGTATCGCTCATCGCCCAGACCTGATAGGTGCCAACCCGCTTCACGGTGTAGGCGATCCTCTTTCCATCCGATGACCAGGCAGGCTGGCTGCTCTCGATGGCATCTGTGGTGTTGGTGAGGAGGCTGATATCCCCAGATTCGACCTCCAACGCGTAGATCTGCCGGAAGCCCTCGCGGACCGAGGTAAAGGCAATCCGCTTGCCGTCTGGCGACCAGGCAGGCTCGAAATCAGAACCGGGCACCTGGGTCAACTGTTTCAGACCCGAGCCATCGGCGTTGATCAAAAACAGGCTGGATTCGTTATAGATGGTCTCATAAAACTCGCCGCGCCCCCCACAGGGTGAAATAAAGACCAACTGCATCCCATCGGGTGACCAGGATGGCTGGCAGGCGCCTGCCTCGATATCGGTGATCTGTCGTTCGTCGGTGCCATCGATGTTCACCAGATACAGCTGAGCGCTGCCAGACCGCGTGGAAGCAAAGGCAACCTGACCTGAACCACCCATGGCAGTCGCAACAGGGACCGGCGTGTTATCCGGTGTGGGTGTGAACTGCCTGGTCGGCGGGACCGTCGATGCCGCGGCGTTGTTTACCGTGGCTGTTAAGACACTTAGCGGAGTGGCGGTAGGCAGAGAGGTCTGCGTGGGAGCCGGGAGCGAGGTCGGCGTGTTCGCCCCAGGAATGAACGGGATCGAGAACTGCCTCAGCGAACCAATATAAGGCTCGATCTGAGGCGGGACAAACTCGGGTCGGAAGCGCACCACGCCAACGATCGCCAGGGATAGCAGGAACAGGACGACTAATGAAATCCACAACGCCCGGCGGCGCGCTTTGCGTTTGCGGCGACGAGGCTTGAACACGGGCAGTTCCTCCGCGGAGGCAACGCCGTTCGCACTGACTACCGGCGGATCAGAAACCGGTTTCGAGATCTTCTCCCGCTGACCGTTCTCGCGGATCTCCTCCATGGTTTCGGGCGGAGGCGGCTCGATGACGTAGTCGCTAGGCAGCAGCTGGGTCTTGGTCTTGGTTCCGAGCAGGGCACGCTTGAAATCTTCCCCGGTCTGGAAACGATCGGCAGGATCGATCCCCATTGCCTTCTCAATGGCTGCCGCAAGCCGCCGGGAGACTTTGCTATTCCGCTTGCGCAAGGGCGTTAGCTGGGTGTTATCCATGGCTCGGGCGAGGCCATCTTCAGGAATGATGCCACTCAAGGCAGCATAGAGTGTGGCGCCCAGCGAATAAATATCGGTGCGCGGATCGGTGCGTGCCGTACCGTATTGTTCCGGCGGTGAATAGCCGGGGGTCATGGCGCGGGCGCCGGTCGTTGTTGCCTGGCTGCCATGCAACACCTTGGCAAGACCGAAATCTACCAGGAAGATGTGTCCGTCCGGGGTGATCTTGACATTGCCCGGTTTGAGATCGCGATGCAAAATAGGAGGCTTACGAGTATGGAGATATGCCAGCGCATCACAGATGGCAGCCCCGATCAGGATGGCTTCATCCTCTGTGATATTGCCAATGCGCTCCATGCGCTGGCGCAGATCCTCCCCCTCGATGTAATCCATGACCAGGTACTGGCCCTGATCACCAATCACGAAATGATCGGTCACACGCGGCAGGTTTGGGTGACGCAGGTTGGCAAGAATGACCGCTTCGAGTCGGAACTGGCGGGCGTATTCGTCCGTGGTGAACAGGTTTTCCTTGACCGCCACATCGACGCCGAGGTTTTCATCTACGGCGCGATACACTGACCCCATGCCTCCCTGCCCAAGGATCTCCACAATGCGATACCGCTTGTGTAACAGCGCACCACGTTCAAGGGTCATGAATGAATAAGTTCTCCCAAAAAAGCCGTAGACTCGGGATTATAACAGAGCGACGCCCTACATTTAGGACTTTGCTAATTTGAAATGAAAAAACAACCAGGGCGCCCCGGCCGCGATCCAGAAACCCACGAGAGAATAGCGGAGATAACGCAGGATTAGAGGCAGGACCGTTTCGCCGCGCGGGAAAACCTCGCCCAGCCCATACCAGAGGACCAGGACGCCGATCAGACCGAGGACATAGCGCAAAGCGCGCTTCTCGGGCGGTCCGGAAGCATCATAGCCACCTTTGGAGGCGATCCAGGCGACGCCTGCCGCAAGACCGAAGAGAATGCCAGCAGGCGTGAAAACTCCTTCGATGGTCACGGGGTCGGGGATGGGACCCACCCGGAGTGCGTTCCCTGCCCACTCCGCAGGAAAAACGTAGGCACTCATCGGCAGCATGCTCAACATGCCCAGGGCAATCATCAACAGCGAAACAACAAAAGCAATTGTTACCTGTTGCGAGAGGCTTTTCTGCCTGAGCCAGGCGGCAACAGGATCCCAGAAGCGCAGGAACAAGAACAAAAGCACCAGGCCTAGCAGCCAGCCCATAAGGACATCCTGGACAAAATGCACCCCCAGGTAAAGACGTGAAAACCCGACAAGGAATGCAATCACAAACGCTGTAATCCATGCCCAGCGTCTGCGCACGCCTGCCGCCAGAGTACCCCAGATCGCGGCAGAATTCTGGGCGTGTCCCGAGGGAATGCCGAAGGTCGTCTCAGCGGAAAGAGGCTGCACCTCCCCACTGACCCAGAAGGGACGTGGCGCAGCAAAGAGAATTTTGATGATCCAGTTGACGTAGTTACTCGTGACCAGGATGAACGCCACCTGCAGGCCCAGTCGCGCATCCAGGCTCCAGTAGATCAATGGCAAGACGAGAAAAAAGAAGTTTTCATTTCCCAGAAAGGTGAAGAATTTCATCGGCATTTCGAGCCAGGTACCCAGGGCTTGGATGGCCAGGATCCAGTCAATTCCGTTTTGAATGAGAGCGTCCATGCAGGTCTCCTTTGAATGGGCAACGTAAGAAGAAACTTCGGCTTATCTCATCAAACACTAAACTTTTTGAGTCAACTTATATACTAGAATCAATGATTGTCTAGGCATTTTTGCAACACTTCATTGGAGCTTCAAAAACCCGCAAGAATGTTTTCAGATGTATTATCATGATTCATGTAGAAACCCCTCTCTAGTATTAGCCTATCTACTTCTTTCTATTGTACACTTACACTCGAGCTATGGAAAAGTTACACACACCACAATCCCGCTGGTGGGACTGGGCTGCAGTCGCCCTGCACTTCATCCTGCTGGAGACCGTCGCGTCCCGGCTGGTTGCCACCGGCTGGACGCCCTTCCTTTACCTGATCCAGACGTTCACCTACACGGGCTTTGTCATCGGCATCGCGCTGGGATACAGCACCTTTCACCGCGGCACCACCCGCTGGCTGAGCTTCTTTTACATGCTCATTCTGCTGCCCCTGCAATGGACACTGGTCATTGACCAGAGTGCCTCTTTGGAGGAACAGCTGCTGAGCGTTGGGGGACGCTTGTTCTTCTCTACCTCGGATTTCCTGGCGCGCCGGCCCGTGGACGATCCGCTGTTCTTCGTGGCCGTGATGTCGATTGCCTTCTGGATCATCAGCTCATGGGCCGGTTTCACCCTTGTGCGCAACCAGGATTATCTGGGGGCCGTCCTGCCCGCGGCGATCGGTATCATTGTTATCCAGAACTACGATCACGCCATCCCGGGTCGCCTGTGGTTCCTAGCTTTCTTCGCATTTATCGCTTTGCTTCTGCTGGGGCGACTGCATTTCCTGCAGAACAAACAATCGTGGCGCGAGCGGCGGATCTTTCTTTCCCCGGACAATAGCGTAGACCTGACGAGCAGCATGGCGATCGCCGCGGGTCTGATCATCATCCTGGCCTGGACGACGCCCGGCTCGCTCTCGAGCATAAAAGCCGCGGTCAAGACCTGGAACCGCGTCACGCGACCCTGGCATGAGTTCACGCAGAAGATGGAAAACGCCGTCAGCGCCCTTGAATCGCCGAGCGGTGGAACGCGCGGCGAGTTCTTTGGCTCGCAGCTGGCACTTGGTCGCGGCTTCCCACTGTCGGATCTGATCATGTTCGAGGTGGAGACGCCCGATCTCCCGGCGGATCAGCGACCGCCGCGCTACTACTGGCGCGGGCGCACCTATGACCGTTTTGTGAATGGACAATGGTACACCACCGGCACCACCCGCGAAGAGTACTCCCCGGCGGTGACCAATCCGTATAATGTTAATAGCGAGGGAAAGACCGCGGCGCACTTTGTCGTCAACACCGGCGATACCAGCTTTTCCCTGCTCTATTCCCCGGCGCAACCCATCTGGGTCAGCCGGCCCGGTGTCACGTTCACAACGCTGGCAGATAGCGGCAAGGACCTCGTCGCCTGGCATGCCTACCCTGCTCTCCGAGGCGGCGAAACATACCAGGTGGATGCGATCCTGACCAACCCCAACCGGCAGCAGCTACAGGATGCCGGCACAAACTATCCCGAATGGGTGACGCAGAAGTACCTGCAGCTGCCGCAGAACTTCTCTCCTCGCGTTCAGGAACTGGCAAAGGAGATCACCAGGGATGCTGTCACGCCTTATGAAAAGTCCCTGGCGATCACGCAATACTTGCGCCAGAACATCAAGTATGCGGAGACCATCGAAGCGCCGCCGCGCAACCGGGACGCACTGGAATGGATCCTCTTCAACTCTAAAGAAGCGTACTGTGTGTATTACGCCTCGGCAGAGGCCCTCATGCTGCGCTCGGTAGGCGTTCCGGCGCGCATGGCAGTCGGTTTCGCACAGGGTGAGCAGGACGGTAACAACTACATCGTGCGCCGGTACAACGCGCACGCCTGGCCAGAGGTCTACTATCCCGATATCGGGTGGGTAGAGTTCGAGCCGACCGCTGGACAGGCGCCTCTGGACCGGCCCCTCCCGCCACAGGACGGCGAGAATGCAAATCCGCTGAACCCGATTGGCGACGTGCTCAGCGAGGGCGCGCAGGATTTTGCCGGCCGCGAGCAGGTCCAGGAGGGCGTGGACGCGGCTTCCGAACAGGCAACACCTGCCTTCCAGCCCATTTTTCTGGTGCCGATCCTGGCGGTCCTTGCCGGCTTGATGATTTTCCTCAGCTACCGCTACGGCTTGCACATGCACATGCCAAGTCTACTGCGCGCCACGATGGAGCGCAGCGGTATCAACGTGCCGATCTGGGTCGTGCGCTGGGAGAACTGGGTCAAGCTCTCGCCGACAGAAAAAGCATTCGAGAGCGTGAACTTCGGGCTGAAGTATCTGGATCAGCCGGTTCCGGTGCATACCACGCCGATCGAGCGCGCCGCCCGACTCCAGCGTCTACTGCCCAACACAGCCGATCAAATCCAAATTCTTCTGGACGAACACCAGACATCCCTTTATACTTCCAGAACTGCGGATGTGACGCAAGCCCGCAACGCTGCCTTCCTCATCCGCAAACAAGCCATACTGGAACGAATCCGTTATCTGTTTGTCGGCAAACCCCCACGCTGACGCCTCCATCTTCTAATCAGTGGGTCTTGCTCACGAGGCAAAGGACATTTCATGAACACAGTCAAGGCCCAAACCACATCCATCAACGATCGGGTTGTTGCCGCGGCGCAGCAGAGCCTCAAGCTGCGCAATTCGCTGGCGTTCAAGCATGTTCCTGACGAAGCCGTCGACGGGCTCAAGGAACTCGAGAGTTCGCTGACACGCATCAGCGAGTTCCTGGTCCCGTTCGAGCAACGCTTTAGCCACCTGCAGGCGCTGGCTGGCATCGGTCAGGTCGTCAACTCCACGCTCGAAGTGGACGAAGTGCTGCAGATCGTGATGGATACGATCGTCCGCCTGACAGGTGCGGAACGCGGTTTTCTGATGCTGCGCAATGAACAAGGGGAAATGGTCACCCGTATCGCCCGTAACTGGGAACAGGAATCGATCAACCAGAACGAGTTCGCCATCAGCCGGACAGTAGTGCAACGCGTGATCGAGAGTGGAGAAGCTGTACTGACCACCAACGCGCGCGAAGATCCACGCTTCGGCGAGCAGGAAAGCATCATTGCCTTCAACCTGCGCTCGATCCTGTGTGTTCCCCTCACTGTCAAATCCGAGTTGATCGGCGTGATCTACGCGGATAACCGCATCCGGACCGGCATTTTCTCTGAATCCGACCGGGACCTGCTGCTCTCCTTCGCGGACCAGGCAGCGGTTTCGATCGAGAATGCGCGCCTGTTCTCCTCGCTCAAGCGAACTCTCGAGGAGGTGACCGAGCTCAAGAACTTGATGGATGATGTCTTTGCGTCCATTGTCTCGGGGGTGATCACGGCGGATGTGCAGGGACAGATCACCCTGTGCAACCGCGCCGCGGCGTCGATACTGGGACGAGCGGCTGCGGAGATTGTCGGACGTCCGCTGGGCGAGATCATGCCGACGTTCGCCAGCGACATCCTGCCACACATGGAATCCGTGCGGCGGACGGAGCAGCCGATTGTCGGCATCGAGCTCAGCCAGAACGTGCCCGAACGTGGGCTTGTGGACTGGCGCTTCAACTTCTCCCCGCTCAAAGACGCCGGTCAGAAAACCCAGGGCGTGGCGATCGTGCTGGACGACATGACAGAGCGGAAGAAGCTGGAGGCGCAGCGTAAGCTACTCCAACGAATGGTCTCGCCGGCTGTGCTCGACCAGATCGATCCCAACAGCCTGCAAATCGGCGGCAAGAAAGTATTTATTACCATCCTGTTCGCCGATATTCGCAATTTCACACCGTACAGTGAACAGCACTCGCCGGAAGAGCTGGTGGCGGTGCTCAATCGCTATCTCGCTGCGGCGGCGGAAGCGGTGCTCGCCAACGAAGGGACCGTGGACAAATTCCTCGGGGATGCAGTCATGGCATGGTACAACGCGCCGCTGCCTCAGCCTGACCACACCCTGCGTGCGGTGCGGACTGCGCTGGAAATCCGGGACGCCGTGGCAGCACTGCACAAAGAACTGCCAGAGGACGCGCATCTCGATTTTGGCGTGGGCATCCACTACGGGGAAGCCATATTAGGCTGGATCGGCACAGAGAAGCGCCTGGAGTACACGGCGATCAGTGATAGTGTGAACACGACCAAGCGTATCCAGGAAAACTGCGGAGCGAACCAGATCCTGATCAGCCGGGAAGCCTGTGCGCGGGTACAAGACGAGATAGAGACAAGACCCTATGTGCCTATTTCTGCAAAGGGCAAGACTCAGCCGCTCGAGGTGTATGAGGTGCTGGGGTTGAAGTAGCGTGTAGAGAATTAGAGATTGGAGTTTGGTGGGCTGTGGAGCTAGGCGGGGTCAGTGCATGTTCACCAACCTCTTTGCATTTCAAACCGTGATGAGAATTGAGCCAAGCCACAATCTCTAAGCTGGACTACTTTCCACTCTCTACTCTCTATTCTCTACGCTCCAATCTCTACTTCCTGATCCCCAAACCCGGCTGACAAACCGGACCAGCTGTTCCATCCCCTGCCCTACAGGGGCGGTGTTGATATATTCGTGGATGGTATGGGCGCTGCCACCGGTCGTCACGCCCAGCACAACAGCAGGATACGCTTTGCTGAACGGCACGTTCGCATCCGTGGAGCCCGAGATCAGACTGGCTTCCAGGCCCTGTTCGCGGAGACATTCCTTAGCCAGGCTCACCAGCGGATGATTCGCCGATATTTCCCCTGCGGGGCGCTGCCCAATCACATCTGCTTCTACGCTGACTCCGAGCCGGTTTGCATGCTGGATCAACCTTTCCGCAGCCTGCACCAGCTCTGCCAGGACGGCTGGACCTTCCGAGCGCAGGTCCAGGTCCAGGGAAGCCTGCGAGGCAATCACGTTGACGGAGGTCCCGCCCGATATCTTTCCGATGTTCATAGTGGTGCGCGGATGAGCCGGCAACGATAGGGACGTCAGCTCGACGACCAGTTTTGCAAGCTCGTGGACGGCAGAGGGCTGGCCGTAATCGGACCAGGAGTGACCGCCACCGGTGCGCGCCGTCACGCGGTAGCGCTTAACACCCACGGCGCGGTGATAGATGTGTCCGAGCGCCAGGCCTTCCAGGATGAGATAGGCATGGACATCGCCGCCGAAACGATCCACAACGGCTCTCATGCCTCGCAAGTCGCCGAGCCCCTCTTCGCAGACGTTTGCCACAAGCCACACGTCGCCCCGCAAGGGGATGAGACGCTCCCTGAGCGCCCAGATCAAGCCAAACAGGGCGGCAACGCCGAGAGAGTTGTCCCCGATCCCGGGCCCATGGATCGCCTCGGGACCGCGTTTGACAGTCAGGTCTGTTTCAGCGGGGAACACAGTATCCATATGCGCGCTGACGATCAGCGGCTTTCCGCGTCCTCCTGGAAAGCAAGCCAGGACGTTCCCCGCTTCATCCATAAAGATATCCTGTAACTGCTCGCGCCGAAAGAGCTCCTGAATGAAGTCTGCCCGTTTGCCCTCCTGAAATGTGGGCGCAGCGATTTGCTGGATTTGAACAGCCAGGTCGAGTACACGACTTACAAAATCAGTATTCACACTTCCCGCACCATTTCTCGCAATACATTCAGGCGCGCCTCTGCGAGCCCGGGCAGCACATCCAGAGCGTAGAACGCACCACTCCCCTCGATAGCCAGCGAAGCAGACACATTACCGTACAGCACGCCCTCGAGCGGATCATAGTTCTTACAGTACCCCGCCAGAAAGCCTCCACCAAATGCGCTCCCCGCCCCGGTTGGATCTGCCAGCCGGGCAGGATACGCAGGGATCTCCCACCTCTTCTTTCCGTTTGTATCATATAACATCTGACCGTTCGCGCCGCACTTGATGACCACATACTCACAGCCATAGACAGAAACCGCCTCGGCCATCTCCCACAGATCGTACGTCTGGCCCCAGAACAGGTTGCCTAATTCCTCCTGCGAAGGAAGAAAGGCAGTCACGCCATTGAGCAGGGCTGGCAACTCGCGGCGTGCCTTCGGGTGCATCGCATCGGGCCCCGGGTCCAGCACGAAGGTATGTACGCTGCCGCGCTTCATCCCGGCGATCAACTGGGTCTGCGTCGTGATATCCATGGAGCATAGCAACGCGGCGCGCGCCGTCAGGTAATCAGCTGGGATATCGGTTACAACCAGCGCAGTTTCAGGATCGGGCTTCTTCTTTTCATCGGGGGGCTGGTACCCGAGCAGTTCCTTGGGAAAGGTCATTTCTCTGCGTGCAAACTGGGAAACCGGGTTGACCCGGGTGACATCCAGCGCCTCGTTGTAGGCAAGGAACTCGCGCAAATCGACATCTCTCTGCAGGACTCGAATCCCACGCGTATCGAATCCACGCCTGATACATGTATTGAGCCACTCGCGGGGATAATCATTGCCAACCCGCCCCACCAGACCGATCTCCAGTTCCCAGATCCGCAGCCCTGCTGCAGCGTACAACAAACTGCCTCCCGCCATGTCCAACCTGGCGGGGCCGTCAGGCGGTAACAGATACTCACGGGTAAGCTTGCCAAATACCAGGAACTGCGGCTCCATGTCAGTACAATTATAAAAGAAAAGGTGACAGTTGCCTGTCACCGCAAATCCATCAGCTCCGATTTCGAACGATTACTCTACAAAGGGGCCAGCCGTCGAGCCGGACTGCGCCTGGGCGATCGGCAAAAGGAAGGTAAACGTGCTGCCCTTGCCTTCTTCGCTCTGCGCCCAGATGCGGCCGCCGTGCAGCTCCACAATGGATTTCGCCACCGAAAGCCCCAGGCCCATACCGCCATAGCGCCGGGTGAGATGAGTCTCCACCTGGAAGAATCTCTCGAAGACACGCGGCAGGTCCCGCGCCGGAATGCCAATCCCATCGTCGCTCACACTGACCTGGTAATGCCCGGCCTCTTCCTGGACAGTGACTTTTACATGCCCGCCAGCTTCTGTGAACTGGAGTCCGTTCTTGATCAGGTTACTCAGGGCAATCGCCAGCTTTGACTCATCGGCCTCCAGATAGAACGGAGCGTTGCCCATCTCCGCCTCGACCGTAATGTTCCTTGAATTCGCCTCGTCCTGGAAGGTGAGAATGACGTCCTTCACGATCTTGGCAAGCGAGACCTTCTGGCTGCGCACACGCGCCGCGCCGGTTTGCAAGTTCTCGACATCCGATAGATTCTCAACGATTTCCTTGAGCTTCGTAGCGTTGCGGATGATGATCTCAAGCTGTTCTTCGTACTGGGGACCTGCCTGCTCGCGCAAGAAAGTAGCATGACCCAGAATCAGGCCGAGGGGTGTGCGAAGCTCGTGGGAAGTGATCGCCACGAAGTCTGTCTTGAGCCTTTCCAGCTCGGCAAGCTCGATCCTGGTTGCCCGCACCTTGCGTTGCAGGCTGGTGTTCTTCATTGCCTGGGCAGCCAGGGCTGCCAAGGTCTCCAGAATCGTGAGGTCTTCTTCGGTATAATGGATATCGTCCTTTTTATTGAGTGCCTCCAGCACACCGACGACCTCGCCACGGACCATGAGCGGGACTGCCACCAGCGAATGGGTCTGATGCTTGGTCAGATGATCGACCACTTTGAAGTGACGCTGGTCCGCTCTCACATCCTGAATGATCAAAGGCTGCCGGCGACGGAATACCCAGCCGGCCGCGCTCCCATCCAGGGGCACGCCCACCGGACGGAGTCGTTCGCGCTCAAACCAATGCATGGCGAGAAAGCGCAGCTCCTCGGCGGTCTCATCGTACTCCAGAATCGAGGCAAGCTCGCTGTTGGTCAGCTCGATCGCCTCGTTGATGATAGTTTGTAAAAAGGACTCGAGATCTGGTGCGGTGGTTAAGCCCCGTACAACTTCCAACAAACGTTCCAGGTGATCGATGCGCTGGCTGTGGTTGGTGACCATTGGGCACATTATACAACATTGGCTGCCCGGGAAAATACGTATTTCATTGTAATCACAGGCGATAACCGTTTGGAGTACGTGGCTATCCCCTGGAATAGTCTTCTCAGAGAATAAGGAGATCCCATCTTATGGCAAACAAGAAAGTTCGCGTTGCAATTATCGGCGTAGGAAACTGCGCCTCGTCGCTTGTACAGGGCATACAGTACTACCAGGATACCGCAGACGATGCGCACGTGCCCGGCATTATGCATGCCCGTCTGGGTGGCTATCACATCCGCGATATCGAGTTCACGATGGGTATTGATATCAATGCGACCAAGGTCGGCAAAGACCTGTGTGAAGCGATCTTCGCCGAGCCGAACAACACGTATAAGTTCTCGGACGTACCAAAGCTGAACGCGCCGGTCGTGCGTGGCATGACCCATGACGGGCTCGGCAAATATCTTTCGGGCATGATCGAGAAAGCACCCGGACCGACTGCAGATATCGTCAAGCTGCTCAAAGACACCCGGACCGACGTGGTGGTGAACTTCCTGCCAGTGGGCTCGGAGATGGCGACCAAGTGGTATGTCGAGCAGGCGATCGAGGCCGGTTGTGCTTTTGTCAACGGCATTCCGGTTTTCATTGCTTCGTCCGAATACTGGTCCAAGCGATTCCGCGATGCCAAACTTCCTATTCTTGGCGATGACATCAAATCGCAGGTCGGCGCGACGATTCTGCACCGCGCCCTCGCCACGCTGTTTGTGGATCGAGGCGTGCGGATCGACCGAACCTACCAGCTGAACTTCGGCGGAAACACCGATTTCCTGAACATGCTCGAACGCGAACGCCTGGAGAGCAAGAAGATCTCCAAGACCAATGCGGTCACCAGCATGATCCCTTATGACCTTAGCCACGGCGATGTCCACGTGGGGCCCTCGGACCATGTACCATGGCTCACGGACCGCAAATGGGCGTATATCCGCATGGAGGGCACCACGTTCGGCGATGTGCCGCTGAACGTGGAAGTCAAGCTCGAAGTGTGGGATAGCCCGAACTCGGCAGGCGTGATGATCGACGCGATCCGCTGCGCCAAGATCGCCCTCGACCGAAAGATGAGCGGGCCGCTCGTTGGACCCTCCTCCTATTTCTTCAAGACGCCTCCCAAGCAGTTCCGGGATGAACTTTGCCGCGAGAAGGTGGAAGCATTCATCAAGGGCGAAGGCGACGAGTAGAACGTAGAAAGCGCAGGCGAAGAGGCGCTTCTAGAAATGGATGCGCCTTTTCGCGTACCGCTGGAAAACCATAATGATCAAACTGCATGGATCCATATTGCTCCTGCTACTTCTCTTCCTCCTGTTGACTGCGTGCCAGCCCACGCCGGCAGCTACGCCCGACATGAGCGCAGCGCTGACCCAGGCGATCGAGACGGCGCTTGCACAATTGCAGCCAACCGCCACGCATCCTCCCAGCGCGACGCCGGTCCCCCCACCGACGGCAGTCCGCACACCGCCTGCGCTGCCAGCGACGTTCGTTGCCAGCCAGCTGAATCCACTCGACACGCCGCACACGTACATCGAGGATACCTGCCGGTATCTGTACGATAAGTGGAATCCAAACAATGCCGAGCCCGGAACGGTGGTGATGGTCATCATGTTCCACGGCATTACTCAGGAGCGGGCAGAGCGGGTGCACGACATCAGCAAACAGGATTTCAAGCAGCTGATGGAGGATCTGAAGGAGCAGGGATTTGAAGCCATCAACGCCACCCAACTGGCAGATTTCCTCGACCACAATGCAAAAATCCCGTCACGCTCGGTTGTGCTGATCCAGGACGACAGGCACTTTGCTGAAAACTTCAACGAGCACTTCCGCCCGTACTGGGAACGGTGGGGTTGGCCCGTTGTCAACGCGTATATCACCAAAGATGAGCGGCCTGATCTATGGGCAGAAAATGCCGCGCTTTCTGCAGAGGGTTGGGTTGACTATCAGGCACACGGCTACATTCACAATGAAAATATGACAGACAGCTCGACAGACGAGTTCCTCAGGCAGGAACTGGAAGGCTCGAAGGAGATGCTGCAAAAGTACTTCAATAAAACCCCGGTCGCCATTATCTGGCCCGGCGGGAACTTCGGTGCGCGTCCCGTGCAGGCGGCGCGGCAGTATGGATATCGCATTGGCTTCACCATCAACCCACGCGGACCCATCATGTACAACTGGGTCCCGCTTGCCGACCAGCAGGATCCCGCCCGGCCGGTCTACCTGCCGGAAGGTTATGTCAATGACCCGCGCATGGTGCTGCCGCGCTACTGGCCCAACCAGGTGCAGGCAAACCTCGATGTGGTCCGGAACATCGGCAAAGACGCTGCAGCATACGCAGAGCAGAACAAAGCCACAGAGCTCGAGTATTACGATATCATGTGTGCCCCGACCATGGGGGCGATTCCCTGATCTGGAGTCAGCCAGCTTGCTGGCGCCACCAGCAAGCTGGCTGACTCCAAAGGATTTGGGGGATGTATACTTAATATATGGATTTCCAGCCCTACATTCCGGGGACGAATCCGGTGGAACCGGGTCCGCTGGCGCGCTTTACGCCTCCGCTGGAGGAAGGCGTCATTTCGGCGTGGCTGCCCACGCACGCCTCCCCGTTTGACGCCGCGCAGGGCCGGCCCGGAAGCTGGGTGCTGGACCCGTTCGGGTTTTCCGCCCGGCTGGTGTTGGAAGCCGCGCGCGCGGGCTATCGAGTGCTCGTCACTGTCAATAACCCGATCACGCGCTTTCTGCTGGAAATGTCCGCGGACCCGCCCTCGGAAGCGGATTTCAAAGCGGCGCTCGCCGATTTAGCGGCGTCCAAGAAGGGGGACGAACGGCTCGGCGCGCACCTCCAATCCCTGTATCTGACCCCGTGTGAAAAATGCGGCAACGAGATCCAGGCAGAGGCGTTCCTCTGGCGCAAAGGCGAAGAAGCGCCGTACGCGCGCCTGTACACCTGCCCACACTGCGAAGACTCAGGAGAACGTGACGCAAACCCTCTGGACATCGAGCGGGCTAAAAAATTCGCGGCGACCGATGCGCTGCACCGCTCGCGTGCCTTCGAACGGGTGGTGGCGCTGGACGACGAAGATCGCGTCTACGCCGAAGAAGCCATCCAGTACTACCTGCCGCGTCCACTGTATTTTCTTACCACGGTCATCAACCGTCTCGACAGCCTGAACCTCACGCCTGCACGGCGCCGCGCCCTGAATGCCTTGATTCTCATCGCCTGCGATGCAGGCAACACCTTATGGGACCATCCTTCCGAGCGCCGCCGTCCCAAGCAGCTCAACGTCCCCGCACAGTTTCGCGAGCAGAACCTGTGGTTGCAGCTCGAGGGCGGACTCAGCCGCTGGCTGGAGACCGCCTCAGGCGTAGCGATTGAAACGTGGCCGCAGAGGATCCCCGAGGAGGGCGGCATCTGCATCTACGAGGGTCGCCTGAAAGACCTGGCAGAGGAAGTCAAGAAGGAGATCCCCATCCAAGCTGTGATCGGCTCTCTTCCCCGACCCAACCAGGCGTTCTGGACTCTCTCGGCTCTGTGGTCGGGCTGGTTGTGGGGCCGCGAGGCGGTCGAGCCGTATAAGCCCGCACTGCGACGGCGACGCTATGACTGGGCATGGAATGCCACCGCTTCGAATGCTGCCTTCACGCACTTATTCGGGCTGTTGCATCTCGGCACGCCGTTCTTCGCGTTGCTCTCCGAGCCGGAGCCATCCTTTCTCAGCTCTGCTCTGACCGCTGCCAGCGCCGCAGGGTTCGACCTGGTCTCCGTGGCGCTGCGTACACAACATGACCCGATCCAGATCCTGTGGCTGTCCGGCGAGCATCTCAAGCGACAGCCCAATGATCCGGATATCGAGGATGTGAAAGGAGCGATCCACGCGCATCTTCTGGAGCGCGGCGAGCCGGCCAGTTTTCTACATGTCCACGCGGCGGGGTTGATCGCCCTGGCACAGGCCCACGCTCTGAAACAGAACGAGCAGGAATTCGATGAGGCCCTGCGTCTCACACACGCTCGAATTCAGAGCGCCTTGGAGCAGGATCCGCGCTTTGTCCATTACTCCAGCGGGGAGAGCGTGGACACGGGCTTGTGGGGGTTGGAGGCGTCTTCGCCGCTGGCAAACGACGGCTCCGCTGCGCGCGAATCGCTTTCGGACCGGGTGGAGGTTGCGGTGGTAACCTTCCTGCAGAAGCACCCGAACAGCATTTTTCTGGAGATCGAACAGGATCTCTACCCGCGTTTTCCCGGCTTGCTCACACCATCCAAAGGGATCCTCTATGCAGTTTTGTCTTCCTACGCCAATCGGGAGCTCGCGGAGTGGAAATTACGCCCCGAGGACCTGGCTGCAGCGCGGCGTACTGAGCTGAATTCCATCCCCGGATTGATCGCAGCGATTGGCAAGCGCCTGGGGTATTCTACGCGCAAGCAGGACAAGCATTATTTCTGGGAACAGAACGGTACGACCGAGCGTATTTTTTATGTCCTGGCATCCGCGCTGATCGGACGGGCGATCCTTGAAACGCCATACCCGCCCGAACAAACGGTCATCGTGATCCCGGGCGGACGCGCGGCACTGGCATCGTACAAAGCAAGCCGCGACCCAACCCTCGCGGCGCACATAAAGACCCGGCAGGTTGTAAAATATCGTTTGTTGCGCACGCTCGTCGAGCTCCCGGTGCTGACACGTGAGATCTTCGAGGAGCAAGTCGCTGGAGATCCGCTTGAAAAATCCAGACCACAGATGATCATGTTTTAAGGCAACGACAAACTGGCAGCATATCGATCCGGTTCAAGGTAGCAAAGGTAGCAAAGGAGGCTGAGGATGATCAAGAAACTGTTCACTGTTAGCGCATGCATGGCGCTCGCCTTATCAGCCTGCGGGGGAGGCGCTGCCCCAGAAGCAGTCACCGCCACCCCAACGGAGGGAGATGTTGCCACGGCACTGATCTCCATCACGGAAGCACCCGCTACCCAGGAACCCGCCAACACGCCCTCGGAAACTGTCACCTCCGGCACGCCTGCCACGGTCACTGCCACAGCAGGCACGCCCTTCCCCACCAACCCACCGGATTGCACGAACAAAGCCACATTTGTCGCGGATGTGACTATTCCGGATAACACCAATATCGCCGGAGGGACAAACTTCACCAAGACCTGGCGGATTGCAAACACCGGCACGTGCGTCTGGGGACCGAATTACACGCTCAGCTATTACTCCGGGGAGCGATTGAATGCAGTCGACTCTTTGCCCCTGTCCATTACCTATCCGGGTCAGAACGCCGATATCTCGGCGGAGCTGACCGCGCCCAACCGGACGGGCACGTTCCAGGGCAATTATGTGATCAAGAACCCGGCTGGCTTGATCATGAGTATCAACGATGATTCCCGTTTGTGGGTGGTCATCAATGTCACCGTCCTGGGTGCCGCCACGTCTGCCACCCCCACCGCCACGCTGACCCTGACCCCCGCTGCGACCGCTGCATCCACCGCGACCAGTGGCTCCGTCACGCCCACGGTCACGGGGACGCTCCCCAGCCCAACGTCCGGCAGCACCACCTCCTCGACTGCCCCCTGTGCCTTCACCACCGACCGGGCAAAGCTGACGGAAGTGATCAACGCCGTCAATGCCTACCGGGCACAAAAGGGATTGCCTGCCTATACCGTCAATGCGCAGCTCGCCCAGGCTGCCCAGCGCCATGCCATCGACATCGCCTGCCATAAGCTCTACGTTCATACCGGCACGGACGGCTCCACGCCGAAAACCCGCGTCGCGGATACAGGCTATGTAGCTTCTTCGGTCTCGGAAAATGTGAATGGCAACTATCCTCCGCTGGATGGGAAGGAGGCTGTCAACTGGTGGATCAACGACAAGACCGACCCTCGCCACGGGCAGAACCTGGTAAGCACTACGTTCACCGAGATCGGCGTGGGATATGCCTTATTCGACAAGTACGGCTTCTACGCCCTGGTGTTTGCAAAGCCTTAGAAGCGCGACTCCGGAACCGCATCAAGGTCCCGAAGGCTGTCAGAGTGAGGCGGTAGCTGCCAGAGCCTTCGGGACAGCTTCTTTAATGTTCTCCAGGTAGAATCTTGCCCCTATGAAGAAACTCTGGATCCTGATCCTGCTCACCAGCCTGAGCCTTGGCTCTTGCATTAAAGTGTCCCAGGAGATCGCGACCGCGCCGCCGCCCGTCTTTGTCACCTCCACGCTGCCGCCGACCCGGCCGGGACTATCTCTTCCCACCAGCACGCCGGCGCCAACCGGCACCCCGGATGCCTCGACCTCAACAACGCCTGGTACACCGGGTGTATCCGTTGGGGCCACAGCCACGGCGGACTCTGGCTCGTGCCAGGACAGCGCGATCATGATCGAAGATGTGACCGTGCCGGATAACGCGCAGATGTCGAAGGGACAGAAGTTCACCAAGACCTGGCGCTTCATGAACAACGGCAAATGCAACTGGAGTGGCTACACCATCGCCTTTGTCGCCGGCGACCGCATGTCCTCGCCCGATACAGCCCCGGTCGCGGCGACGGAGGCAGGCAAGACCGTAGATGTCTCTGTCGAGCTGACCGCTCCCGCAACAGATGGATCCTACACGGGCTTTTATGAGCTCCGAAACGCCAGTGGGCAAACCCTTGCGATCGGCATCGAGAATACCTTCTGGGTCAAAATCCTGATCGGTAACGCCGCGCCGGCCTCGGTGGTAGCACCTACCGTCGCGATCACGCCTATCAGCGGAGTCCCCACGGTCAAAGTGACGGGACCTGCCAGCTGCAGTTACTCGACCAGCTCCTCCTACCAGACCGAGATCGCCAACCTGATCAACAACGCCCGCGCCCAGGCTGGCTTACCTCCCTTGGCAGTCAGCGCCGTGCTGACGGCCGCCGCGCAGGGGCACAGCATCGATCAGGCATGTCATGGTCTGATCAGCCATTCCGGCTCCGATGGCTCCAGCCCGCGGGAACGGATGGTTGCGGCCGGGTATATTCCCTCTTTCTCCTCTGAGATCATCTACGGCAGCGGCTATCCCCAGACCGCTTTCGACTGGTGGATGAGCGACACCACCCATCGCAACGAGATCTTGAACTCGAATGTTACCGAGATGGGCGTAGGCTA
>DAITPI010000005.1:0-25957 GCA_036833655.1 Anaerolineales bacterium
CAATTTTCAGATGTTTGCCGCCGAACTTCTCTCCGACCCTGGTCACTAATTCCAACACATTGGTGTAATCGGAGGAGGAAAGCGAGAGCAATGCCAGATCTTCGAAGCCCGTGTTCTTGATCGCCTCTTCAGCGGCTTGCAGCACTTCCTCCACCGTCCGCTCGCGGACCGGGCGCGTGATCATGCCCGCGTGGCAGAACCGGCAGCCCCGCGTGCAGCCGCGCATGATCTCCACCGAGACGCGGTTGTGGACGATGTCGATGTTCGGGACGATGAATTTGGTCGGTGGGGGAGGCAGCACCGGGACGATACGCTTGGTGATCACCTTCGGAATATCCGGAAAGATCGGCTCGACCTGCGAGACCGTGCCATCGTCCAGGTAGGAGGCTTCATAGAACCGCGGGACATACACGCCCTGGATTTTGGCAAGTTCTCGTAAGAGGGTTTCACGTTGAAAGGTTGGCGGGTTTACCTGTGCTGTACCTTCACCCTTTGAAACTTTGATCTTCTGCACCACATGGATGATATCGTGAATGACTTCTTCGCCCTCGCCGATCACGAAGGCATCGATGAACGCGTGCATCGGCTCGGGGTTCATGGTCGAGTGCCCACCCGCGATGATCAGGGGGTGCGTCTCGTCGCGTTCCTCCGAGCGGACGGGAATCCCGGCCAGGTCCAGCACGTTGAGGGTGTTGGTATAGAGGGTCTCGTAGGGCAGGGAAAAGCCGATGATGTCGAAGCAGGCGAGGGGCCGTTTCGATTCGAGTGAATACAACGGAATCCCGTGCTCACGCATCAGGGCTTCCATGTCCAGCCAGGGTGCGTAGGCACGTTCCGCCAGCGCGTCTTCCCGCTGGTTGACCTGGTCGTAGAGGATTTTCAGCCCGACGTTCGAGACGCCGATATCGTAAATATCGGGGAAGACAAAGGCGACTTTTGTCGAGACTTTATCCCAATCTTTCACGACACTATTGAGTTCCCCGCCTACATAGCGCCCGGGCTTCTGTACTTTTAAAAGAATACGGTCCAGTCTGGACTCGATCTGATCGGGGGTAAGCATAGAAAAAAATTATAACCGAGATTGTCGGATTATTGTGCGGTGTTGCCTCAATCCCGTTTCGTCTTGAACCGTTTCGTAATCCCCTCTTGCAGGAGCTGCGCCGCCTCCGTGTGCCCTGCCTCGATGGCGAGATCGAGCGGGGTCTTGCCGTCATTGCTTCGGGCGACCAGGTCCGCGCCGCCGTACAGCAGGGTGCGGATCATCTCCTCATCCCCGTTTTGCGCCGCGGCATGCAGAGGTGTGTATCCGCCCTGCTCACGGATGTTCGGATCGGCGCCGTATTTCAGCAGAAGCTCGACGATTTTATCGTGACCTGCCGCGGCCGCGGATTGGATCGGCGCGGCGCCCAGCCCGTTGCGCGAGACCGAGTTGACCGGCGCGCCCGCCTTGACCAGGTATTCCACCACGTCTTGATGACCGAAGAAGGATGCCAGCCCGAGCGCCTGGAACCCATCCGGGGCGTAGGCATTGACCAGTTGCGGGTCGCGTGCCAGGAGCCGCAGGATATTGTTGATCTTGCCTGTCGCGGCGGCTTCGAAGATCGTCAGCGCCACGGTCTTGTCCGCCAGGAAGGAGGCGAGCGCCGGCTCCCCGTGGTAGGCCGCGACCAGGATCGGGCTGAGTCCATTCTCTTTGGCGTGAATGAGGCCCGGGTCGGCTTCCAACTGGCGCTCGACCTCGAGACGGTCGCCCTGTTTGATCGCCTCGAAAAATTCCACGCTCATGGGAACAAAGGCTCGTACTGCCCGGCAGATTCGATCAACGTCTCCATCTGCTCCGGACTCAGACGGGTGAAGTTTTTGCAAGCCTGGATCACCAGTGGCAGGATACGTGTGTCGCCTGCGGTGCAGAGTCCGGTCACGTCATAGGAGAGCGCAAAGTTCACCGCCTGCTGAATCTCCTCTCGTTCCTCGAAGGGCTCATACCAGGTGGTAGCGGTCTGCTGCTTGCTGCCCCAGGGACCCTTTGTGATCGACTTGATGATCATGGTGCCCACATCTCGGGCTTTGCAGGTGGCAATCAACTCCTCGGCGTATTTTCGATACTCCGGATTCCGCATTTGGACGAAGTTCAGGGGGAACAGAACGGAATCGAAATCGAAGCGCCGCAGGGCTTCGAGGTAGATCTGTGGCGCGTTCCCCCCGTGGCCCGTGATGCCAATGAATTTGATCAAGCCTGCCCGGCGCGCCTCCACAAATGACTCGAGCGCCCCGCCTTTCATGGTCACAGCATCGAGCTCCTCCATCGTGGTGATGGCGTGGCACTGGTATAGATCGAACGTCTCCGTCTGCAGGCGCTCGAGCGACTCGTGCATTTCCTTCCACGCTCCCTCCCGGGTGCGCTCCATCGTCTTGCAGCCGAGGAAGAATCGCCCGCGCTCGCGCGGCATCCAGGGACCGACCCGGATCTCGGCCTGCCCATAGGAGGGCGCGATGTCGATGTGGTTGATGCCCGCGTCGATGATCGATTCCATCACCCTGTCGGCGTCCTCCTGCGAGATCTCCCAGAACGCTGCCGCACCGAAGATCGCGACCGTGCTCATGTGGCCGGTGCGCCCAAATCGTCTTGTTTCCATCGTCCCTCCCGAAGTCATGGTGTAGCCTAAATGACAGGTTTTCCGTTCTTGTAGAACAGTTTTCCATCGACCAGGATCTCACTCTGTGCCATGTCGCAGAGCATATCCCAGTGCAAGCCCGAGACATTCCCACCGCCTGCCTGCTCGAAACCGAGTCCCATCGCCAGGTGAATGGTGCCGCCGATCTTCTCGTCGAAGAGCATGTTCTTCGTAAAGCGCTTGATGTTGTAATTTGTGCCGACCCCCCATTCCCCCAGGATGCGCGCTCCCTCATCTGTGTCGAGCTGTGCCGTAAGGAACGCCTGGTTTCTGGCAGCCTTTTCCTGCACGACCTTGCCCTTCTCGAACCAGAGCTCGATGTCCTCGACCTCCTGCCCATCGAAGATGGCAGGATACTTGAACCGCACCCAGCCATTTAGGGAGGTCTCCACGGGGCTGGTGAAGATCTCGCCATCCGGGAAATTCTGGTGCCCGGCGCAGGGGATGAATTTGCGACCCTGGATGGAGAGCGAGAGATCGATGTTTTCGCCCTTCAGCGTGACGTTTTTCTTTCCTTTGAGCCAGCTGATGAGCCTGTGCTGTCGCTTTGCTTCGGCTTTCCAGAGCTCCACGGGGTCTTTGGCGTTCAACATGCCGGCCTCGTAGACAAATTCGCTGTAGTCGCTCAGGCTCATATTGGCTTCCTGCGCCAGCGCCTCGGTGGGGTAGACCGTTGCGCACCAGTGCAGCTCTCCGCTTTCTATGCGCCTGAGCATCTTATTGAACAGAGGCGCGTTGGCTTTGCGCCACTGGGCGATGCGCTTCGGATCGATCCCCGAAAGATCGCGCGTGTTCGTCTCGGCTTCCACCACCATGCGGGCGTCATAGGTCTCCATCAGCAATTGACGGACTGGCGAGACGAATTCCATCTGTCTCTTGCTGGCATGCTTCAGGAATAGTTCCTGTGCGCCGGGATAATAGGGCCCGTCGATAAAGAAGACGACGTGCGCTCCTGCTTTGATCGCTTCCTCATAAAACGCCAGGTTGAACTCATGAGCGATGGGCGACGTCTGAAGGAAGACTTTCTGGTCGCGCTTGATGCCCAGGGAATAATGCACCATGACTTGTGCCAGTTTTTGTACGCGTGGATCGGGCATGTTTGCTCCTGTGTTGACCGCTTCGTTCTCTGATTTCTTGGAGATGGACCAGCCAGCTCACTCGTCTTCGGGTGCTGGCTGCTTGCCGTAGACTCGCTCGGCAGCTCGTCCAATCTCGTCTGCCGAGTGGGTCTCACAGGCCACGAGCGGGCGTCCATAGCCGGTCACTTCCTTGCCGCCGGCACTCATCACTTTGCTACCCAGATAATTTCCTTCCGAGTCGTGCACAACATACAATTGGTAAAGCTTGCCGCAGACGATACACCCATGGGTCTCACCTTTTGCCTCAGCCATTTTCTTCACTCCTTATTCATAAAATTCAGTTGATCACGAAAGTCTGTAGAATCCCCGAAAACAGGGGGGGCGGGCGCACGCCCGCCCCCCCTGTTTTCGGGCTTATACTCCTCAATCCGTAGTTTGCTGAGATTGCTTACTCACCGATAATCTTGATTAAAGCACGTTTTCTCCTGCGACCGTCAAATTCGCCATAAAAGATCTGCTCCCAGGGACCGAAATCGAGCTGCCCGTTGGTGATTGCCACCACTACCTCGCGTCCCATCACCTGGCGCTTCATATGGGCATCGGCGTTGTCTTCCCCCGTGTCATTGTGCTGGTACTGGCTCACCGGCTCATGGGGAGCCAGCTTCTCGAGCCACTTATCGTAATCCTGGTGCAGCCCGTGCTCGTCGTCGTTGATGAACACCGAAGCGGTGATGTGCATGGCGTTGACCAGGACCAGCCCCTCGCGGACGCCACTCTCACGCAACGCTACTTCCACTTCCGGTGTGATGTTCACAAACCCGCGCCGGGAAGGGATGTTGAAGGAAAGTTCTTTGCGGTAGGATTTCAAGGTCCCCTCCTGGCGGTCTCACAGATCTCCCTCTGTAGGATTTCGAAGAAACGCATGCTATACACGCTCCTGACCGGAATTGTGGGTCAAGTATAAGGCATATTCACTTTCCGAGAAAGAACCGGCTACATATGGCGTTTTTTCAGCTCTGCCTGGATGTGGCCAGGCGTCAGGCCGCGCGCCGATAACAAAACCAGGGTGTGATAAGTGAGATCGGCAAGCTCCTCGATCAATCGCTGGTCATCCTGCGCCAGCGCTGCCACCACGACCTCGGTTCCCTCCTCGCCGACCTTCTGGGCAATTCTGGATAGCCCTTCGGCAAAAAGGCTCGAGGTGTACGATTTCTCGAGCGGATTTTTCTTGCGGTCTTCGATGACATCAAATAGCCATTGGATGCTCATGATATTTCACCATATCCTCAGAGACGCTAAAGGTCTTTCCTTTCCAGAAGGCAGGCACAACCTTAATTGAGAACACTTGCTTGGAGTTCCTGGTGTAGAACCACGGAGACCTTTAGGCTCTAAGCTCCCGATAAAAACAGGTCCGGTTCCCGGTATGGCAGGCGGGACCTGCCGGATCGACTCGGATCAAAAGCGTATCGGCATCGCAATCTATGCTGATCTCGACGATGCGCTGCACGTTTCCGGAGGTGGCGCCCTTGTGCCACAGCCCGCTGCGGCTGCGCGACCAGAAATAGGTTTCGCCGTGCTGCAGGCTGAGCTGCAGCGATTCCTGGTTCATGTAAGCAAGCATCAGCACTTCGTCGGTCTCGGCATCCTGCACGATTGCGGGGATGAGCCCGTTGCTGTCGAATTTAAGGGGAGGCAATGCTTGCATACGTTCTTCCTTCTATGACGTCTGACGACGTTGATTGCGCTCTAATCGCACAGGCACACCCTGAGCGTGCAATTCCGCTTTCAATTCAGCGATCTTCAATTTCCCATCATGGAACAGTGAGGCGGCGAGGGCGGCATCTGCTTTGCCTTCCGTCAGTACCTGGGCAAAATGAGCTACGGCCCCGGCGCCGCCGGAGGCGATGACCGGCACCGAGACCGCTTCCGCCACCGCGCGGGTCAGCTCGATGTCGTACCCCGCGAGGGTCCCGTCGGCATCCATACTGGTGAGCAGGATCTCACCTGCGCCCAACTCCACGCCGCGGACCGCCCATGCGAGCGCGTCTTGAGCGGTGGGCACGCGTCCGCCGTTGACGTAGACCTCCCAGCCCGCAGCGCGGCGACGCGCGTCGATCGCCAGCACGATGCATTGCGCGCCGAAGCGCGAGGCTCCTTCGGATAACAGATCAGGGTTCTTCACCGCTGCAGAATTGACGCTGATTTTATCCGCCCCCGCCAGCAGTAACTTGCGCATGTCATCCACCGCCCGGATCCCGCCGCCGACCGTCAGTGGCATAAAAACTGTATCGGCGACGCGCCCGACGAGATCGAGCGTGGTCCTGCGCCCTTCCTGGGTGGCGGAGATATCCAGGAAAACCAGCTCATCTGCGCCCTGCTCATCGTACAGGCGCGCTTGCTCCACAGGGTCGCCGGCGTCGCGCAGATTCACAAAGTTCACACCTTTCACCACGCGCCCGTCCTTAATATCCAGGCAGGGAATGATTCGTTTTGCTAGCATAAGAGCTCCAACAACGAGTCAAAGTCTCCAGACTTTGCGACGGATATTATCTAACTGTTGGAGACTGTAACTCCAGTGCTTCTTTCAAATCAATCGTTCCTTCATACAATGCACGACCGATAATCACACCAGCCAACTCTGCCTGGCGTGCAGCGAGGACATCCTCCAGCGTGTGCACGCCGCCGGATGCAATTACATCCAGTCCGCTGCTCTCCGCCAGGGCTTTCGTTGCAGGGATATTTAGCCCGCTGCCCAGACCATCCCGGCCGATGTCGGTAAAGATGGCAGTGCAGATGCCTGCGTCATGCATCCGGCGCGCCAGGTCGGTGGCAGAGACTCCGCCGGTCTCCTTCCAGCCACGGGTGCGGACGATGCCATCGCGTGCGTCAATTCCCACGGCGACTCGCTCCGCGCCGAACTTCCTCAAAGCATCGGGGACAAGAGCCGGTCGCTCGACCGCAATCGTCCCCAACACAAGGCGGCTCACGCCCATCGCCAGGAGGTGCTCCATCATCTCCAGCGAGCGTATCCCCCCGCCAAACTGGACCCGTGCATCGAATTCCTTTGCCACCGTCAAAATTGCGTGCAGCGCGAGCCGGTTTGCCGCATCCGCTTCTCCAAACGCTCCAGCCAGGTTCACGACGTGCAGCCAGCGAGCACCCATTTGCAGCCAGCGCCGCGCGGTGTCCGCAGGATCGTCGCTGTAGGCGGTCAGCCGCTTCGGGTCGCCTTCCTTGAGGCGTACCACTTTTCCGAGGCGCAGGTCGATGGCGGGATAGATCGTGAAGCTCATGACCCCTCCACGAAGTTCTTCAGGATCTGCAGCCCCACTGCCTGGCTTTTCTCCGGATGGAACTGCACGCCGAAGATGTTCTCGTGTTGTACCGCGCAGGCGTAGCGAATCCCATATTCCGTGCTTGCAACCACGTCGGTTGGACTGGATGCCTGGCAATAATAGGAATGGTTGAAGTACACATAGGCCCTGGACTGGATTCCCTGCAACAACGGCGTCGCCTTCTGGACCTCGACCTGATTCCAGCCCGTGTGCGGGACCTTGACCGGCAGCGACTCGGCAAAGCGCACTACTTTGCCTCGCAGCAATCCGAGACCGGCGTGTTCGCCCATTTCCTCGCCGACCTCGAACAAAGCCTGCATGCCCACACAGATTCCCAGCAAGGGTGTGCCGCGCGCGATCACTTCTTTGACCGGTTCCTCCAGCCCGCGCCTCCGCAGACCGGACATGAAATCGCCGAAGGCGCCCACGCCTGGCAGCACGAGGCGCTTGCCTGCACGGACTCTACGCGGGTCGTCTGTGCGCTCGACATTTGTCCCCACAGTCTCCAGTGCTTTTTGCACGGAGCGCAGGTTCCCGGTACCGGCGTCGATCAAAATAATATCCTTCATGCTACACACCTCGGTGCCGCGAGATTTTTCTCGCAATGCAAACGAGATAGATCTCGCTTTACAGCGTGCCTTTCGTGGACGGGATGCTTCCCGCGCGGCGCGGGTCCAGCTGGGTGGCAGCGTCCAGTGCGCGTGCCCAGGCTTTGAACAGGGCTTCCGCCTGGTGGTGGTCGTCACGGCCGTATAGAACGCGACCGTGCAAATTACAGCGAGCTGTGACCGCAAACGACTCAAAGAAGTGAGGGAACAGCGTCGTGGGAATGTTGCCCACATAGGGTGTGTGCCAATCCGCCTGAATGACACAATAGGGACGCCCCGACAGGTCGATGGCGACGTGGGCAAGGGTCTCATCCATCGGCGCGAAGCAGTCACCCATACGGAAGATGCCTTTGCGGTCGCCAAGCGCCTGGTCGAAGGCTTGCCCCAGCGCAAGCGCCACATCTTCTACAGTGTGATGGGGGTCGATCTGAAGATCGCCCTTTGCCTGGACGGTGAGGTCGAACAGTCCATGCACGGCAAGATGGGTCAGCATATGATCGAGAAAGCCAATGCCGGTCGAGACCTCGTGTTTGCCGGCGCCATCCAGCTCGAGCTTGATGGAGATCTGAGTCTCGTTTGTGTTACGGGATAGTTCAGCAGATCGCATAATCGTTCCTTCGAGCCAACGTCAGGAGACGCTGTACTCCTGTTCCAACGCATTCAAGAGTCGCTCGGTATCCTGCGGTCTGCCTACGCTGATGCGGATGTGGTCACGCAAGCCTGGCTTGTTGAAATAGCGCACAAAGATACCGTGTCTCTCCGCCAGCGTGGCTTTTACCCCGGCTGCGTCTCGTCCAACGACCTTACACAGAATAAAGTTCGAGTGCGTCTGGTAGGGCTGTAGGTACGAAATCGCCTTTAGGGCCGCAAACAAGCGCGTCCGCTCCGCTCGGAGTTTATCGACGACTTCTGCTAACTCGTCCACATTCTCCAGCGAGACCTGCGCTGCCACACTCGCCGCCACGTTGACATTATAGGGCTGTTTGGACTTCCACAGCGTCGGCATCAGCCACCGGGGAAACGCCCCATAGCCGATACGCAGGCCCGCCAGTCCAGCCCACTTGCTGAAGGTGCGCAGGACGACGAGGTTATCACGCGCCGAAACTTCACGGATGCGGCTCAGACTCGCGCCGAGCTTGTAGCCTGCAAACTCGATATAGGCTTCATCCAGGACGACCAGCAAGGGCAGCGCCAGCAGCTCGTCCACGATTTCTGCGCTCAGCAGCGACCCGTCCGGATTGTTGGGCGAGGCGATGAAGAGCATCTTCGGCTGGTACGTTTCCACGGCTTCCCGGAGCGCTGGCAGGTTGAGTGAGAAATCTGGGTTCCTGGGAACTTCGAGGCAGCGCGCGGCGTTGAGATCCGCATCAAAAGGATACATGCCAAACGTGGGCGGGCAGGAGAGGATGCAATCGCCCGGCTCCAGAACTACGCGCATCAGCAGGTCGATCAGCTCATCGGCGCCCGCGCCGGCAAGTAGATACTCCTCTCTGATCCCGGTGAACTTCGCAAGCGCCTGGCGCAGGAGGCGGCTTTCGGGGTCCGGATAGATGTGCGGGAAATCCAGCCTGCCAAGCGCCTCCCTGACCGCGGGCAGCGGACCGTAAGGGTTCTCGTTCGCGTCCAGCTTGACGATCTGCGCGGGCTCGCGCCCGATCCGGGCCGAGAGCACCTCGAAGGGCTCGATCGGCGTATAGGGCGGCAGGGACTCGAGATGGCGGCGAATCTTCATGGGGATTGCCTCACCCGCAGGAGTGCCGCGTTGCCATGCGCGTCCAGTCCTTCCGCTTCGGCAATCGCGGCGGCGCTCGGTCCCACGGCTTGCGCGGTGCGCTCATCGAGCGCCACGAGGCTGACGATCTTCACAAAGTCCCAGACGTTGAGCGGCGAGGCAAAACGCGCCGAGCCGCCGGTCGGCATGACGTGGCTGGGTCCCGCCAGGTAATCTCCGAGCACCTCGAACGAGTGCTCGCCCAGGAAGACACCGCCCGCGTTCTGCACTCGCTCCACCCAGCGCCAGGGGTCGCTGACCGAAAGTCCCAGGTGCTCGGGCGCATATTCATTGGCGAGCTGGACGGCTTCCTCCAGGTCCCGGGTCAAGACCGCGCCGCCACGATTTTCGAGGGATGCTGCGATAATCTCCGCGCGGCCGCGCTCCTCCACCTGGCGTGCGATTTCCACCTGCACGTTTTCGATGAGCGCTTGTGAGGGAGTCAGCAGGATCGCGGAAGCCAGAAGATCGTGCTCAGCCTGCGCTAACAGGTCTGCAGCGACCCAGGCGGGGTTGGCAGACTCGTCGGCAATCACCACGGTCTCGGTCGGACCGGCGAGACCGTCGATGCCGACTACGCCGTAGACCTGGCGCTTCGCGAGGGTGACAAACAGGTTGCCAGGCCCGAAGACCTTGTCCACGGGGCGGATGGTCTCGGTCCCGTACGCCAGCGCCGCCACCGCCTGCGCGCCGCCCAGCAGGTAGACCTCGTCCACGCCGGCGATGGCACAGGCCGCCAGGATAATGGGGTCAACCGGCGCCTTGGAGTTTGCCAGCATGCGATTGGGCGGCGTGACCACGACGATCTCTTTCACGCCCGCGACGCGCGCCGGGATAGCGCTCATCAGCACGCTCGAGGGGAGGGGCGCCGTGCCGCCAGGCACATACAGCCCGACGCGCCGGATCGGGCGGATGATCTGCCCGAGTGTGCCCCCCAGATCGTTCGAGAACCAGGAGGTCAGCGGTTGCCGCCGGTGGAACGCCTCCACGCGCCGGGCAGCCAGATCCAGCGCCTCTCGCCGGGCAGGGGAGATGGAGTCCAGTGCAGACTGGATCAAGTCCTTCGAGACCGGAGCCGGCTTGAGGTCCAGGCCGTCAAGCGTAAGTGTCCATTTTTGGAGGGCTGAGTCCCCATTCCTGCGCACCTCCTTTAGAATGCGGGTGACCGCTTCTTCGGGAGTCAATGGCTCGCCAAAGAGCTCGGCGATGCCGTTTCGCACGCGCTGGCTCACCGGGAACTCATCCGGCGGCGTGCGCTTGAGGAGGGCCTGTCTGGCAGTTTGCGGGTCGTATTGGTTGAGCATACTGAGTCCTATCCTGTTTTGCTCGACAACGCCTCGAGCATGGCTTTGTAGCGAGGAGGCTCTTCTTCGAAGATGTACGTAACCGGAGAGACGATAATGCCGCTGCCGCCGATCTGGCGCAATTCGGTGATCGCCTGCGGCAGGCGATCGCGGCGGACCACGACAGACACGGAGTACCAGGCGCCGCCATCGCGCACGATCACCGGGCTGATGGTGGGACCCTGCAGCCCGCCTACATCGGTCTGGGTGAAGATCTCGTGAGCGATCGCCTCCGGGCTTTCGCCGCGCATATTGGCGATGACCAGCAGGTTATCTTTGGCGCGCAGGTGAGCTTCGATGTACTCGAGCAAACGGCGCGCCATCTCGAGCGCCTCGGGGCGGGTCTGCAAGGCTTTGCGATTGGCGATGAGGGCTGCCTGCGAAGGCTGGATCACGCCATCGCGCAGGGAACGCAGACGGTTATCCTGTAGCGTCTGTCCCGAGGAGACCAGGTCCGAGATGAGGTCCGCATAGCCGATGGTGGGCGCTGTTTCGAGTGTGCCTTCGGCAGCGATCAGCACATGAGAGATGTCTTGCCCGTCGAGAAAGCGTTTGGTCAGATGGGGGAATTTCGTCGCCACGCGCAGGGGGCGATCGAGTGTGGCTGCATAGTCTTTTAGCGACGCGACGTCGGTCACGGACTGCCACGATTCCGGGACTGCCAGGGTCAGCGCACAGTGGCCGAATCCCAGCGCGTCGTGCAGGACCAGGATATCGCCGTTGTCGCCGCGCTTCTCTTCGATTACGTCCAGGCCGGTGATTCCGAAGTCCACGCTGCCCTGGCGCACGCTGACGACGATATCGGCTGGGCGCTGGAAGATAACTCCCAGCTCGGGCAAGGCGGGAAGGTTCGCCTGATACTGGCGGGGGTTCGGCTTGAGCACGCGCAGACCGGCTGCGGCGAGGAACTCGAGAGCATTGCTCTCCAGGCGGCCCTTGGAGGGAAGCGAAAGTCGAATGGTTTGTGTTGTCTGCATAGAACATCCTTGTTGCGAAATGATCGGCAGGAAGCAAAAGCCCCCGGCATTGACCGGGGGCTGAACAATCAAAAGTCGTGATCCTGCTTCTAATCCAGGTACGCGCGCCTGATCTCCCGGTCCTGCGGGGACGGTTGATGAGCATGATGAACGTGCGCAAGCCTGAATTCCATATTGGACGGCAGTATACCCATGTCAATCCGATTTAGCAAGTGCAAATTGTCCTGATTTCGTCTCAGGCGGGAATGCAAAGCTTCTGTGGCTGGGATTGACGGATATAATACAGCCGGTTGCGGGTTTCTTATGCCAGAGACAATTTCGATTGAAGTCCAACAGATCATTCGCAGCAAACGAAAGACCCTGGCGCTCATTGTCAGGCCGGATGGCTCGCTGATCGTGCGCGTCCCACTGCGGACCGCCGAGAGGACGATCCGGGCGTTCATCGAGAAGAACGCCTCCTGGGTCAGGAAGAAACAGGCGGAAGCAGTAGCTGCCCTGCCTCCAACGCCGAGACAATATTGTGCAGGCGAGCTCTTCCTGTATCTCGGCAACGCGTATCCGCTTGAGATCGTGCAGCGACAACGAAAGCCATTGCTCTTCGAAAATGGTTTCCGGCTTGCCGAGTCCGCCCAGAGCAGAGCCAGCCGTGTCTTCGAGCGCTGGTACCGCGAGCAGGCAAGACAGACTCTAGAGGAGCGCGTGGATTTCTACTCCTGTCAATATGGCTTTCAATACCAGAGGATCGGGATCACTTCTGCGCGCACTCGCTGGGGATCCTGCAGCGCCAACGGATCGCTGAACTTCTCCTGGCGACTGATCCTGGCTCCGCTCGAGGCGGTTGACTATGTGGTGGTCCACGAGCTGGTGCATACCGTTTTTCATGACCACTCGAAACGGTTCTGGCAAAAGGTGGAGCAAATCATGCCAGACTATAAGGAGCGCAAAAAGTGGCTGCGTAAGAACGCGCCCCAGATGATGCTGTAAGAGAGGGATTTATCTCAGGAACGAGCCCGCGCTGACAAATGCCCGTCTGCGGGACTCATCCTGCTGTACGTCATCGATATACACGCCGTTCCGCCCGCGCGAGGCGTGGACTATCGTCCAGCCCCCCAGGCTGATGCCCACATGCGTGATCTTGCGCCTACTGCCGGTTTCTGTAAAGAACAGCAGGTCGCCCACCTCGAATGGCGGCTCCACCGGTCTGGCTGCTGCGTGCTGCAAATCGGCATCGCGCGGGATCTCCACGCCAACCCAGCGGTGCAGCAGGCGCGCGAAGCCCGAACAATCGATCCCGTTACCGCTTGTCCCGCCCCACAGATAGGGAACACCGATCATGCGCGCCGAATCTTCGATGAGCAGGCTGCGTTTCGCTTCCAGCGAAACGGGAAATTCCTTGAGAGGGCGCAACAGGGGCAGCGACAGCCAGCCCGTTTTGTTTGCAAACACTCTCGCCCATGCACCCCTGGTGTCTTCCACACAGACGCCTGTCCCACTGACGAGTCGGGTGATGATCGCGCTATCTGCCTCTGGCTGCAGGCGGAGCTCGCAGGATGGCGCCAGGACGAGATGCGTGGGCTCTTCGGCGGGACCTTCCGCCAGATACGGCTTAAACGCCCAACCCAGGTAGCCATCTCTCTGGCGTGTGAAGACCCAATCCCCCTGTTCTTCCAGGATCTCGACTTCTGTCCCGTAGCAGAGCTCGCTGGAAAGCGGCATGCCGAACGTGGGCTTTTCATACAGACCTGCCAGGTTGGTGGTCACATGCATGCGTGGCAAATCACCCCTGCGCAGGACATGAATGGATGTGGTATCGAGTTGCCATTTGGAAAAGTGTTGCGCAAGTGACTCTAATTGTGATTCTTCGAGCAGCCGTCCACTGAGGGTGAGATCTTTGTTCTGTAGCCTGACGATCGCGATATCGAACACGGACGTACGACGATCGCTTTCCGCCGCGAGTTTATCAAGCGTTGACTGGATATTTTCCATAATTTCATTTTACACGATTTATGTTACGATTCGTCTATGCCACACGTCGAGATCAACAATGCAAGCATCTATTATCGTGAGTATGGGGAAGATCACCCGAATCAAACGCCTGTTCTCTTGATCCACGGTGCCACAAATGACAGCCAGAACGACTGGGGCTCGATTGCGCCGGAGCTGGCGCAACGTCATCGCGTCTTTGCTCCTGACTGCCGGGGACATGGCCGGTCGAGCAACCCCCGGATGAGCTATTCTTTCCGGGAGCTTGCGGACGATGTCGCGGCGTTCGTGCGGGAGATGGGCTATGAGCGCGCCCATATCATCGGTCATAGTAACGGTGGGAATGTGGCGCTGGTGACCCTCATGGAGCATCCCGAAGTCGTCCAGACGGCCACCCTTCAGGCGGCGAACGCCTACGTGACGCGTTATCTCATCGAACGCGAGCCAAAAGTATTCGACCCGGAACGCATGAGGCGCGAGGCGCCGGATTGGCTCCGGGAAGTAAAGTCCCTGCATAACGAGGTTCATGGACCGGAGTACTGGAGAGACCTGCTCTGGCTCACCATGCGAGAGATCATCTCCGAGCCTAACTATGCGCCCTTCGAGCTGAAACGGGTCGAGAGACCCACCTTCGTCATTATGGGCGCCGATGACGCCGTCAACGCGCCGGATGAGCACGCCCAGTACATTGCGAACAATATCCCCAACGCCGAAGTGTGGATTCCCGAGGGGACGGGACACAATGTGCACTTCGAACGGCGCGAGGAATGGATTACAAAGGTGCTTGATTTCTTAGAGAGGCATTGACAGACAATGCGCGCTGGTTTAGTAGAGCAGTCCGCCGTACACTTGTTTGATTTGTCAGATAAATTAAACGCGCGTACCGGCGTTGAAACCACACATAACAACTGAATGTAGCGTAGGCTGGTCTCGATACGGGCAAGAAACGCACTTGCCCTACGCGCCCACCGTTCTGGCAAACAAATGAAACTACACTGGGAACCCATCACACTCGATCTCAAAACAACATTCCGTGTCGCCCATGGCGCGAGCGACCAGCGCTATAACGTGCTCGTCTATCTCGAAGATGGGGTGGGGGAGGCTGCCGCTGTCCCGTACTATGGCGAAACCCAGGAAGGGATCATCGAATATCTCAAAGCCGTGCCAGACCTGGGGGATGATCCGTATGATCTGGACACAGTCTTATCGAAGCGTCTGCCCGGTTCACGCGCGGCGCGGTCCGCGATTGATGAAGCACTGCATGACCTGTGGGGCAAAAAGCTGGGACAACCGTTATACCGGCTATTGGGCTTGAACCCGAATCGATTGCCGCTGACATCCTTTACCATTGGCATGGACGAGCCTGAGGTGATGGCGGAGCAGGCGAAAGCGTCGGGTCACCCGATCTTGAAGATCAAGCTGGGCAGCGAGCGGGACGAGCAGATCGTCGCTGCGATCCGCCGAGCCACGGATGCCCGGCTGCGCGCCGATGCCAACGCCGGCTGGAGCCGCGAGCGCGCCCTCGAGATCATCCCACGACTGGCGGACTACGGCCTGGAGTTCATCGAGCAGCCTCTGGCTGTGGACGATGTGGAGGGGTTTTTCTGGCTCAAGGACAGGTTGCGCCGGCAAAAGGTGGAGATCCCGATCTTTGCCGATGAGACCGCGAAGACCTCCCACGATGTGGCGAAGCTGGCGGGTGCGATCGATGGCGTTGTTGTCAAGACGATGAAGAGCGAGGGCATCCGAGAAGCGCTGCGCATGATCCATACGGCGCGGGCACACGATATGCAGGTCATGTTGAGCTGTATGGTGGAATCTTCCGTGGGGGTCACCGCGGCGGCGCACCTTGCTCCGCTGTGCGACTATGCCGATCTGGATGGTCCCCTGCTGATCAAGAACGATCCGTATCGTGGCTTGCAGTACGATGGGGCGCATTTCACGCTACCAGACGGTCCGGGATTGGGGCTGCAGCGCCGGTAAAAAGAAGAGCCAGAGGCTAACCCTCTGGCTCTTTGTACTCTCCTGCACGATAAAGATTATGTGACAACCTCCGTTTGATAGAACTTCTTGACGTAGGCAATCATCTGATTTTTCGTCATCTTGTCCGCCGTCTCCACCCGGAGAACGCGGTTCTGCATGTTCTTATTCTTAAGGATTGCTTTCTCCAGCTCGATCTTTGCCTGTCCGGGTCCCATGATCAGGATGGAATCGGCATCTTTAAGAACCGATATGACCTCTCGATAGTACTTGTTCAACTGCAGCCGGAAGCGGTCATTATGATGTAATTCCACATCTCCCTTTTGATTCAGTTTACCTCCAAGTTGGGTGCCGCCTGAGTAATGAGCAGGCGGTTCGATACGAGATGGGATCACCTCCACTTTGCCATCGCTGTACCAGATGGCATAAGCCTGCTTATGGTCGATCCATAGCCCAACATTTCGGTCCATCGTGATACCTCCTTGTCTGGATTAGGTTGTTAACGTGCTGGAGGGTTCTCCAGATTAGTTATAGCACTTTGCCGGAGAAGAATCAATTCGCTTTCTGGCTTAAACCTAACAGAATCCTGACATTTGGTTACAGCATTGCCCGGGGACCAGGGCAGTCAAAACCTTGGGACAATGCCCCCGACTTTCTCCATGTAGTGCTGATACTGATCCCCGAATGTTTCCAGCATCAAGGCCTCCTCCGCCCGGACGCGTAGCAGGTAAAAAGGGACGAATATCAGCAGGCCTAGAAAACCCGCGACCCAGTTCTGGAGCAGCAACGGCTGCGCCAGGACCCACAACCACTGCGATGCGTACATGGGGTGCCGGATGACGCCGTAGATCCCATGCGTGATCAGCTCATGCCTCTCACGGATCTCCAGGGAAGGCGACCAGTTCACTCCCAGATCCGCGTGGGCGCGCCAGAAGACGAACAGCGCGGCGGCCAGGATGACCACGCCCAGCCAGCCTGCCCAGTCTGGCAGTCTGTAATTGGCAAAATCCAGCCAGCCCGACGCCGCGTAGATGACCGGCACGAAGAACATGCCCAGGAACAGCAAGCCCAGCAGGATTCGTTCCTGGGGGGTCACGCGCCGCTCACGGATGCTCTCCCGCTTGCGTTTTTCATTGAGCGGCGCACGAATGACGATCTCGATCACGATCGCGACGAAGTAGATGGCAGTGAAGATATCCATATTGTTTTTTGGGCTCACCGAACATCGCAATTGTTTCCGCGAACAGCGTGGGTGAGCCTGCCGCCTGGCCTTCTGGACGGTTTATGCCTGGCTTTCATCCTTTTCGACGACCACAGTGGCTTCGCTGATCAGGGCGGCGATCGCTCCGATCGCGGCGAGCTGCGGCGCGAGCAGCACGCCCACCACGCCGATGGTGACAGGGATTTCCATCACGGTCTTGCCGTCCTTGTCCTTGATGATCACCCGGCGAACATTGCCTTCATGGAATAGCTCCTTGATCCTGGTGATCAGCTTTTCGCCTTCCACACGAAATTCTTCCGTTCGAAATGTTTGTTCAGGCATAGTTTCCTCCATAAGGATTATACGCTCAAACTCTGGTCAGGTTGCCGGGAGACCGGCTTCCCGTCGCTCTTGAAAACCTCGAGTTCTCGAGTTCGCCCCGTAGTGCAACTGCCGTGCGAACCGGGGGAACCAGCGGTGTGCTTCCAGCAGTTGTACGGCTGGAAGAGAGCGCAGATTACCTGAACCACGCTTCCCCCAGCGCCGGCCATTCCTCGGACTGGTCGGCGCGGTCTTTCCAGTTCTCTTTGCCACTCCAGGCCTCGATCTCGATCGCGTAGACGGAGGTTCGCGTCAGCTCCTTGTCCGTGATCGGACGAAACTCTTTGCCTGCACTCATTTCGGGGAAGTACTTGTGAATGAGTCCATACAGCGCCCGGCGCGCCTCTTCTGCCGCCGTGATCAGCTGCGCGCGGCCGAAGACGATCACGCTGCGGTACTGGAGCGAGAACTCGAGAGCAACGTTCGACGGGAGCAGTTTTCCCAGCTCGCTCGCTTCGAAGCACACCCGCGGGTTGGCTTCGATGTTGGAGCGGACTCGCCCTGCGAGATTGGAATGGAAGATGATCCGGTGGTTGGCTTCGTCGAACCAGAATGTGGTCGGGTTCAGGAATGGCTGACCCTCCTGCACGGAGGCGATGTGCGCCACCTTTGCCTCGTGCAGAAATGCGCGGATCCAGGCATCGTCCCGCTTATGTTCAGGGAGTCGCTGGAATGCGGCAGGAGATTGGCTTTGATAGTTGCGTGGCATGTTATTTCCAAAACATGAGGAACTTAAACGAAACGACTCCCCTCATCCCGGCAGCAGTTCGAATCCGCCAGGGACAGGGGAGCCGCAACACAAGACTTACACGTCAAACGCCCATTCCCCTGAGCGCATGACCGGTTCGCGCGTGTCGTCGTCTCGGATGCCGTCGATATCCATCTCGGGGGAGCCGATCATGAAATCCACATGGGCGATGCTGGTGTTGCCGCCGGCGGCATTGAATTCTTCGTCGGTGAGCTCCTCGCCGCCGGTGAGCGTAAAGCGATAGGCGCGCCCGATTGCGATGTGACAGGAGGCGTTCTCGTCGAAAAGCGTATTGTAGAAGAGATGTCCGCGGCGGGCGATGGGCGAACTGGCAGGGACCAGGGCGACCTCGCCCAAACGGGCTGAGCCTTCATCGGTATCCACCAGCTTCCGAAGGATGGCTTCGTTCTTCTTCGCCGTTACGTTCACGACCCTGCCGTTCTCGAAGGTGACGGTGAAATCCTCGATCAGGCTGCCGCCATAGCTCAGGGGGAACGTCGCTGCCACGGTCCCATCGGCGCGCTGCCGGTCGGGCAGGGTGAAGATCTCCTCCGTCGGCATATTGGCAGTGAAATCCACGCCATTCTCTGCCAGTGATCGTGCGCTAACCCATTTGTGTCCGTAGGGCAGCCCGAGCGTAAAATCTGTGGTGGGCGATTTATAGTGGAGAGCCGAATACTTCTTCGCTTGCATGTAGTCGCCGCGTTTGCGCAAATTCTTGATATGCTCGCCCCACGCCGCAATCGGGTCCGGCTCGGTTGCCCGGGTGGTCTCAAAGATCGCCTGCCACAGTTTTTCTTCAGCCTCCGCCACCGGAAGGTCGGGGAAGATCTTGGCAGCCCAGGCAGGAGCCGACGACGCCACCACACACCAGTTGATCGCATTGCGGGTCACCTGCTGATTGACCGGCGCATAGTTCTTGAGATGAGTCGACTGCATGGCGCCCACTCGTTCGGGGTCCAAACCGTTGTAGACGTCCGGATTATTTCCGTAAATGGATAACAGGGCGTCACCCTTTTCGATCATGTTCATGATGCCGGTAATCAGCCATGCAGGATATTCGTCAAATGAGTCAGCCGGGGCATGCTGCAGGCGGAGGCGCAGCATCTCTTCGTCGCCCCACAGCACATCCACAAAGCGTGCCCCCGCCGCATACGCTGCTTCTGTCACTTCATGGACGAGCGCCCGGGCGGCCGGCGGTACGCCACGGGAGGTGGCGTTCGTAATGATCAGACGCTGTCCGGCTCGCAGGTTCAAGCCGACCTTGACGATTGCCTCGGCATACTTCCGAAGCAATTCCTGGTGTTGTTGGGATGTCATTGAATGAAGAATCCTTTAGGTTGGAGTTGTTCCTAGTATAACGCCAATGTGGACTGCCTGGCACCATTCTGGAGAAGCGGTGCCGGAGAAGGCCCCGGGTAGCAACCGTCGATGGGGAATCTGTGTTATATACTACGCACCACCGCAGCTTCCACAGGAGACGTTATGCTTACCATTGAAAAAGTCGATACTGAGAACAAATCCCAGGTTAAGCGTTTTGTGGAGCTGCCGTACCGGCTTTACAAAGGCTGCCAGCAGTGGGTACCGCCGCTGTACATGGACGCCTACCTGCCGCTGAACCGCAAAAAACATCCCTTCTTCGAGCACTCCGAAGCGGATTTTTTCCTCGCCGTTCGAGATGGGGAAGTCGTGGGTCGCATCTGCGCTGCAAATAATAAGCTCTTTAACGATTATCACAAGACCAAAAAAGCTCATTTTTATGGGCTGGAGACGATCGACGATCTGGAGGTAGCGACCTGCCTCTTCGACGCGGCGACGGATTGGGCACAGGCACGCGGGCTCGACACCCTGATCGGTCCGAAGGGACTCTCTCCCTTCGACGGCTATGGCATCCTGGTCGAGGGGTTCGCGCACCGCCAGATGATGACCATGATGAACTATAACTACGACTACTATCCCAGATTGATCGAAGCCCTGGGCTTTGAGAAGGAAGTCGATTTCGTCTCCTGTTACCTGCCAGCGGATTCCTTTCGAATCCCGGCGCGGGTAGAGCGGATCGCAAAACGCGTCGTGGAGCGCGGCGATCTGTGGGTGAAGAGGTTCAAGAACAAGCGTGAGCTGATCGAGTGGGCGCCGCGGATCGGCTATGCCTACAACAAGGCCTTCATCCACAACTGGGAGTACTATCCGTTCACGGAGGGGGATGTGAAGTACGCCGTGGACAATGTGTTCATGATCGCGGATCCCCGTTTGATCAAGATCATCCTGCACAAAGAGGACATTGTCGGATTCCTGTTTGCCTTCCCCGACGTCTCCGCGGCGCTCCAGCGCGCTAAAGGACGGTTGTTCCCGTTCGGGATCGTGGATATCCTGCTCGATATGAAGCGCACGAAGACCGTCTCCGGCAACGGCATGGGGATCCTGCCTGAATTCCAGGGCAAGGGCGGCAACGCCTTGCTCTATTACGAAATGGGGAAGACTGTTTTCGGGTTCAACCAGTTCGAGCACGTGGAGATGACCCAGGTGGCGGAGACGACCCGCCAGATGCGCGCGGATCTAAAAAACCTGAACGGGGTCGAGTACAAGAATCACAGGGTCTACCGCAAAGCGATCAAGTAAGCAAGTACGCAGGTACCGTTTCGCTCCCCGTTTACGCCAGCTGGACGTTAAGCTCTGTCCCCAGTTTGCTTTCCTCCCCGTTCGGCGAGCTGCTCAATGGCAGGACCACGTGGAATTTGCTGCCGGGGAAGTTGATCTCGTCGTAGCCTTTGCTCTCTACCCAGATGCGCCCGCCATGCGCCTCGACGATCCCCTTGGAGAGAGCCAGTCCTAAGCCCGCGCCGCCACCTTTAAAACGGGTCTTGCTGGTTGAGTGCTTGGCGACTTCGCCCGGCTGATAGAACTTGCTGAAAATGATGTCCTGCGATGCGGGATCCACGCCAACGCCCGTATCGCTGACGATGATCTCGACGCCGCCGTGGGGGAGCTCCGCGCTCCGGGTGGGCAGGAGCCTGGCCGCGACGCTGATCTTACCGTTGTTGGGGGTGAACTTGATGGCATTCGTCATCAAGTGCTGGAACAATTTCTTCAACAGATTCGGGTCTGCTTTTGCCAGCGGTAGGGCAGGGACAGCGATCTCCAGGGTTTGCTGGCGCTCTTTGAGCGTCCCCTCGAGTGCATCGCTCACCTCCTTGATCAAGCTCGCAGTATCCACGGGGGTCAGGTGCAGCTGTAGAGTGCGTGTGTCGATCTGCGCGATATCGAACATCGAGTCCATGATCTCGTGCAGGCGGCGTGTGCCCTGGGAGATAGATTCCAGCATCTGGTGCACCCCCGGGGGCAGCGTCCGATCTTCGATCAGCATCTCCGTATACCCGATGATCGTCGTCAGCGGTGTGCGGAGCTCATGAGAGGCGATGCTGATGAAGTCCGACTTGGTCTGGTCGAGGCGCTCGAGGTCGCGGTTGGCTTTATCGAGGGCGCGGTAGGCTTGTCGCAGCTCGGTGTTGAGCTGGACCAGGTTCTCGACCAGCCGGGCGTTCTCCAGCGCAACCGCGGTCTGGTTGGCGAGCGCCGCCAGGGTCACGAGGTCCTCGTCGGAGTAGCGATTTCCGCTCAGCTTGGCGCCGAGAGCGAGCATGCCGATCCACTCGCGCTTCGAGAAGATCGGCAGGTAGACCTCGGCTTCGAGGTGATTGAACCAATCCCGCTCGGCAGAGGAAACGGACCGGAACGCCGGGAGCAGATCGAGGTCGTATTGCAGCAGCGGACGCCCCTCCTGGGTCAGCTGCTTTACCACCGGGTGATCGCTTGTCAGCGCAATGATCCTGATCTGGCGCTCTCCCGGGCTGCGCACGGCGCGCAGACGGTAAACCTTTTGCCCCTCGCCTGCAGGCTCGGCGTCCACGAGGAACAGGAAGCCGCGCGTAATATCCATGGCTTCCAGGATGAGACCCACAGCCACGTTTGCCAGTCGCTGCATGTCGAGGATGTTGCTGATCTGCTCACTGTACGCGTGCAACGTGCGGCTCGGGTGGAATTCCCGGATGTTCAACCAGTGGTTGACCCAGCGCCGTACCAGCGACAGCAGGGGTGTAAAGATGAAGGAAAGCAGCAGCGCGATGCCTGCCCCGACCAGCAGCGGGTTGTAGTTGGGCAGCGCCTTGAACACTGTCTGCGAAGCCGAGAACCCGACCACATAGAAAGCGACGATCACAATGGTCGTAATCACATAGGTCAGGACTTTGCGCGCTACCTCCACCAGGTCCGGCGGGTCATGCGTCACGACGATGAACGCCGCGAGCGTGGCTGCCGCCAGGCGGATGGGGTTGCCTGGCAATGGGATACCGCCCAGGATCAATACGTCGTTCAGCGCGATCAGGAGAAAGACCGGAGTCCAGTAGTTCAGCCGGTTACGCAGCAGCGGCTGGCGGGAACGCGCATAAGCAGTCCGTACACTGAAGACCGCGCCCAGGCTGAAGACCAGCCAGCCGAGCATTGCCCAGTCCGGCGCAAGGCGCTCGCGCGTCAGAGAGAAGTCGCCGTTCGCCCAGACCAGATCTCCGAAGCGGAAAGCGTTCATCAGGATCAGGACGAATCCCAGAAGCCAGAAAGCGCCAACCGCGAACCAGACTCTCAAATTACGCCGGGCGAAAAAACCGACCGTCAGATTGAGTAGAAAAGCCAGCGTCAGGGCGCCGTACGTTTGAAAGTCATTCGCAATCTGCGGCGAGGCGATAGAAAGCCGCCCGCCGCGCCATAACCCTTCCCCCACGACCAGGAACGCGCCGATCAGGATATAACCGCTCAACAGCATCGCGGCATTTTCGTGCCCTTCGTGCCGCTGGATGAGGGTGATCAGCAGCGCGAGGTACAGTGCTGCCAGGACCAGATGCAGGATAAGAGTGAGATTCTCGACTGACATCGCGGCAAAGTATAACCCAAATCATTTCTCAGGTGACGCACGGGCTTGTGGCGCAGAGCCCGGAGCCTTTCAAACTACAGAATCAGTGCTTCAATTTGTAGTGAAACGAGCGGGAATGAGTTATCATTGCTTCATGCTTATCACAAAAAACTCACGCGATACGTATCAGTTCAGTGCAGATTTTTTCCGCCCCGATGGCGGCGTGACCTTTCCGGATTACGCTGCAGCCCGCAGGTTTGCTGCTGAGATGTCGAGCCGCCGGGATCAGCCGGTGCCTGCCTCCGATATCTATGCCATGCAGCTCATCGACGAGGCGTTGCGCCAGCTCGTGCGGTATTACGTGCCGTCGTCGGCAATGAGCAGCGCCGCCGCGCATTTGAACGAGAGCCTGGGCGCACAATCGGTCGCGGCGACGCAGGAGAAGTTCGTCTCGGAGTTCCCTCCGGAAGAGGTCTATCGCGGGGATGCCAGGGTCCAGGAATACCTGCAGAAGCTCACGGATGGGCGCATCAAGACGATCGAAGAGCTGCTCTATGTATTTACGCATAATGCCAATCCGGCCGTCAACCCGCTGCTGGAGCTGGTGGATGATGAGCCTCTGGAACCGACCGCCTACAAGAGCCTGATCGCCTCGCTCAATACCTTCTTTGCCAAGATCGCCAAGGAAAGCGCGGACAGGCCCGGTGGACGGGAGTCTTTATTCGATCTGCTGCGTGCGCCCGCAGAAGCCTCTCCCTACTCGCTTGAGGGCCAGCTGCAGTTCATCCTCGACAAATGGGGGCACCTGCTGGACGAGAAATTTGTGACCCGGATTGTGCGCGGCATGGACTTCCTGCGTGAAGAGGCCATCCGCCAGCACGGACACGGCGATTTCAAACCCGATGTGCCATTGCAGACCTTTGGTGGCGGCGAATACCAGGAGTATGAGCGCTACAGCCCGGATAAGGAATGGATGCCGCGTCTCGTGCTGATTGCCAAGAATTCCTACGTCTGGCTCGAGCAGCTTTCCAGGAAGTACCAGCGCTGGATCAAGACACTGGACCAGATCCCGGATGAGGAGCTGGATATCCTGCGTGATGGCGGCTTTACGGGCCTGTGGCTGATCGGCCTGTGGGAGCGCTCGGGCGCCTCGCAGCGGATCAAGCAACGTATGGGCGACGCGGACGCGGTGGCTTCGGCATATTCGCTCTATTCCTACGATATCGCGGAGGACCTGGGTGGCTGGGCAGCCCTGGAGAACCTGCGCTGGCGCGCCTGGCAGCGTGGCATCCGCCTCTCTGCCGATATGGTGCCGAACCACATGGGCATCGACTCGCGCTGGGTGATGGAGCACCCGGACTGGTTCCTGTCTTTACCCTATTCGCCGTATCCTTCCTACTCCTTCAACTCGGAGAACCTTTCCGACGATCCCCGCGTGGGCATCTATCTCGAAGATCACTATTATGACAAAACAGATGCGGCCGTGGTCTTCCAGCGCCGCGACCATGAGACAGGTGATGTCCGCTATGTTTATCACGGCAATGACGGCACGTCCTTCCCCTGGAATGACACCGCCCAGCTCGATTACCTGAAAGCCGAGGTGCGTGAGGCGGTCATTCAAACGATCCTGCACGTGGCGCGCAACTTCCCGGTGATCCGCTTCGATGCGGCGATGACGCTTGCGAAGAAGCATATCCAGCGCCTGTGGTTCCCCGAGCCGGGCTCGGGCGGCGCGATCCCGTCCCGTGCGGAGCACGGCATGACCCGCGCCGAGTTCGACGATGCGATTCCCGATGAGTTCTGGCGCGAGGTCGTGGACCGGGTGGCTGCCGAGGTCCCGGATACGCTGTTGCTGGCGGAGGCGTTCTGGCTCCTGGAAGGTTACTTTGTCCGCACGTTAGGCATGCACCGTGTCTACAACTCGGCCTTCATGCACATGCTGCGCGATGAGGACAATGCGAAGTACCGCATGGCGATCAAGAACACGCTCGAATTCGATCCCCAGATCCTCAAGCGCTACGTCAATTTCATGAACAACCCGGACGAAAAGACCGCCATTGACCAGTTCGGGAATGGCGACAAATACTTTGGCGTTGCCACGGTGCTCTCCACGCTGCCCGGGCTGCCGATGTTCGGGCATGGACAGGTGGAGGGCTTCCACGAGAAATACGGGATGGAGTTCCGCAAGCCCAAGTGGGACGAGACGCCCGACGAGGGCTTGATCCGCGGGCACGCGTGGAAGATCTTCCCCATCCTCCATCGCCGGCACCTGTTCGCAGATGTGGATCAGTTCTACCTTTACGACTTCTACCGGGCGGACGGCGGCGTGGATGAGAATGTCTTTGCCTATTCCAATTTGCACGATGACGAGCGCGGGCTGGTGATCTACCACAACCGCTTTGCCGAGACGCGCGGCTGGATCAAGACCTCCGCGGCCTATCTGGACAAGAATACAGGCGACCTGCGCCAGAAGACTGTGGCGGAAGCGCTGGGGCTGCCGTTCGACGGGTATGTCATCTTTCAGGATTATGTGACCCATCTGGAGTACCTCCGCGCGTGCGAGGAGCTCTGGCAGCAGGGCATGTACTTCGACCTGCATGCCTACCAGCATCATGTCTTCATGGATTGGCGTTTTGTCGACGACGAGCGCTGGCGTGAAGTGCATGCTGCCTTAAACGGCGCGGGGGTGGAATCCATGCAAGCGCGCTGGGACGAGATGTTTGCAGAGAAAAAGGTAACCGAGGAGAAGAAAATGAAAGCCAGAAAACCGCGTATGAAGACCGTTCCCAAGGAAATCGGCAAGGCAACCGGCATAGCGAAGCCAAAAACCAAGCAGGTGGGAACCAAGCAGAAAGAAGAGGGCGGCACGGCGGGGACGGGCGCGAAGCCCAAGAAAACGGTCATCAAGAAATCTACCACAGAGAAGTAACGCAGGACACGACGGTCGACGACCGTCGTGTTTGTAAATGGTTG